>NZ_JABEPJ010000035.1:0-18681 GCF_013002825.1 Pseudoalteromonas sp. NEC-BIFX-2020_002 | reverse complement strand
GACTAATTTTGCTGAATCAAGTTTAAACTCTTGAGAAAAAGAGCGACGTTGTTTTGTCATAGAACACCTCTGTTTGAGTGGTAATAATACCACCTAAATTTGTGTCCGGTTTCATTGAATCACAACAACACCACCCGATTCAAGATAGTTTAAACCACTAGCAAATATTTCAGCAACTTCCTCGTAAGGAGTCCAACAGAAACCAATTTGACCATTACAAGGCCAGCTTAATAAACTTAAAAAACATTCTTTTTTTCTTAAATGTGTGAAAACTAAATGTTGAGCTTCTTTTTATTCGAAAAGCTTCTAATTCTATTTGCAATAGGCCTTTCAAAGAAAACGTACGATAGATGCGCAAAAATCACACTCAAGCTCAGTGATAACAAAAGCTTAAGTTCAGTATACAAATTAAGCTTATTAATCAATCCGATAATAGGCATATGCAATAAATAGAATGAGTAAGACACTTTACCTAAAAAGTCACCAATCTTATTTGCTAAAAAAATATTGTTGTTCGGTACTAAAAAAACTACACAAAAGAATACTGTGCTCATAACAAATAGAACTTCATAACTAAGCCACATTCTTTTCTTGTCACCCTCGTTAACAGGTGAAAAATCAGGATACAATAGAGGGATTAAACACAAAGCTAATATAAACCAATTGCTCTTCATATAACTCGGCACTTTAAGCGATTTGTAATGCAAACCAAATATAACGCCAATAAAAAAGTACGGTAACGTTCTTAAAGTACCAAATAAGTTGTAATGAAAACTTTCAATTTCACCAAATAATCTTGGGAAATCAGCTAAATACCAAGACATCATAAAGGCTACGATTAGTAAATATATATACCCTTTTCTATCGCCTGCTAAAAACCAGAAAGCGACAAATATAATATAGAATTGTATTTCTGGTGGAATTGTCCAAAGTACGCTTTCGCCATGCATAAACAAAAGGTGGCCTATTAACGAATTAAGGTCAGTTATGTTGTATAAAATGTCATAATTATTTTGAGTTAATAAGTAAGAGCTAAAAACAATTACAAGGTATAGGGGTAAAATTCGGCCAGCTCTAGCTAATAGGTATCGTTCAATGCTTGCTCTGCTAAACTTGGTGTCTAAATAGAGAAGTGACATTAGAAAGCCACTAAGAAGGAAAAATAACATTACACCATAGGCACCAGAGCCACCTCCTAGAGAGCCATTTAGCCAGTGAGTAATATCTGAAAAGTGGGTAAAAAAGACAATAAGAGCAGCTAAAGCTCTTAGAGAGTTTAATTTTCTAATTTCCATGAAGTTGATTTAATCCTTAGCTTATTACTTTTTAAGTTGTTCAAATTGAACTATCGGCTGTATGAGCATAAAGCTTATAAAATACTACTGAGGCTTTTTACGCTTTAACCAGACTTTAACGGGTACTATCCATTCTTTTCTGGGGGTGAAAAAAGCGCCATGCTCTTTACCCGTTGAAGTCGAAATTTCTTTGTAAGAACTAACAGTACCAACACTCCTAGCAACTACATCATCACACGAACCAACAGAATCAGATGTTTCATACACTGAAAATAAATGACCATAAATAGCGATTTTTGCTCTTTTAGCTAATCCGCTGGTACAAGCCGCTAAGATTACAAAGCTAATATCCATGTTTTTTAAATTGCTCGATGCAATTGCCGTAATAAACCCACCACGGGAAAAGCCAACTAAGGATATATTACTTGAAGGTACGCCATTTTTTAGTAATTTAGTTACTTGTTTAGCTAACTGTTCAGCATACTTAAAAGGATCGGTTTTAGCTGGCCGATGAGTAGCAATTAAATGATAGCTTGAGTCGGCAAGTCCCTTTTTAATAGCTGGAAAGTTATATTGCCCCCAGCGCTCATGGATAGGTGTAGGATCTGTGCCCTCTACAATGAATCCGTGAGAATAAAAAACATATTTATCAGATGAATTCACTTTGTCAGGGAGGCTCTCAAGTATTTCACCACCATAGCTAAATGAACTAAAAAGAAAAGTAAAAATAATAAAGAAGTTTTTTTGCAACATACTATGCCTTTTTAACGCTATAAGTGTTTGAAATAGAAAATATTACCTTGTAGTTTTAGTGCCGAGTACTAAACTAGGATCAACTCTTTGGTTGTCTTTAATTATTTCAAAGTGAAGATGAACGCCTGTCGCTTTACCGGTATCACCAATAACGCCAATAACCTGCCCAGCTTTAACCCAAGAACCCACTTTGGCGTCACTCGATTCTAGGTGCGAATATAACGTTTGGTAGCCACTTTTATGCTGAATTAATACAGTATTCCCATAGTTCGAATGCAAGGTTTTGTTATCTGAAATAACTATAATTCCATCAGCAGCAGACAGCACAGGGCTTCCTCTTTGGGCAACATAGTCTACACCTCGATGTGGCTTATAGTTTCTGACCTCACTTATGCTACGAAATGTTGAGCTTATCGTATGGCTATCTAGTGGATGCTGCCAAGTTAGCTTTCCCGTCATTACAGGATCGTTTAAAAATGTATGTAGACTAAAAATAACAAGTATCATTGAAGAGAACTTAAAAGTTAAAGTAAGTTGACTTTTATTCGTTGGATAAGCAATGTTCGTAAGCCTCGCTTTGTAATCATCAGCGCAAAGTACACCAGAATTAAATTGAGCGACTGGATTGGCGTTATCAAATTGAACGCTTTTTTTTAACGATTGCAGCAGTGCTTTGGCATAATCATGCTTGTTAATATTAAAGCGACGTATCGTCAGCTTGTCACACCTGTGTTCCATAGCTCGAATGAACTGCCATTCCATCTTTTTAACAAATGGGTTTATCCATAAAAGTGTGCTTAAGACCCTCCATAAAAGAATTGTAATATGATCTTTGTTTGTAATATGGGTTAGCTCGTGCTGAATCAAAATGCTTTGCTGATCTTTTTTTAGCGATGAAAAATATTTAGGTAGCACAACATAGGGTGTTGTTATGCCAATGACAAAAGGGCTATGGTTTTGCGAGGAAATTACAACCTTCATCTTACTAGTCGGCAGCTCATTTATTGATTCAGAAGATCTCGATAAGCTTTTGAGTTTTTGCCACACAACCAATAATTTAACGAGTTTTAAGCAGGTAAAACCAAAGTAACTAACAATTAGCGCTGTTGCGATTAAATCCACTTTCTGCAAACTTGCATGGGTGATACTGGCTTGCTTTACTATTTGTGCACTTTCCAAACTTGAGTTTATATAATCCAAATCAGGGATAGGTATATTAATAGTGCCAAGAGATAAAGGGATAAAAGGTAAAAAGCTGGCTAAAAGCGCAGACCACCAAATACTTGGCGAGCAATTATCGTACTTGGTTATATAAGATGAGCAAGCATAAACAAGCCCAGAAAATATAAGCCAAGGAAAAAGACTGTTTACTATGAATTGAATAATGAATGAGTCCACTACTTTTGTTTTTCATCCTTTGAAAGTTGATTTAATAACTCCTCTAATTCATCGACTTCAGCTTTATTTATTAAACGGCTATCAGCGAACATAGTGACTGGTAGTGGTTCATCTAACTCTAAAACATTGGTTGCGAATTCCTGCATGTAGGATGCCAGCGTCGGTATTTTTTCAATTAATGCTTTAAAGGTTTTTTTGTTGCCTGAGGAGCCAACTTCTAAAATTCCCTTATTGCCCATTCTTTCTAAAGTTTTACGTGTCGATGAATATGACCACCCATACTTTGACTCTAAGTGTTCATGAATTTCTTTGGCTGTACGTGGCTGCTTTTTCCAAAGTAATTTTAGTATTTCTAACTCTGTTGAATTGGGTTTCATATAAATATTCATGAGGTGTGACTTGTGTCGCACTTTAACATCGGGTATGTTAAAAAGCAAACCCGTGACACATGTCGCACTTTGTGTTTTGGAAGTTTATAAAATTTTGTGATGAACATCTATTTACTGTTTGCACCTTTGTCTTTGCAAAGAAAATATCCATTACTTTTGATGGCGTACCCTTTGTGGGGAAGTCATTGAAACTCATTTAAGAAAAAATGAATACGAGATTGGTTATGTAACGATTGATAATTTTGATTGGTATATCAATGCCAAACGTCTAAAAGCTAAAGAGCTAGACTTATAAAAACCTTGGAGAAATCACATGAAACTGTCTTTTGTAAAACACTTAGCTTTAATTTTTATGCTCAATATAGCTTGCAATAGTGTGGTGCAGGCTGAAGAGCGTAGTTTTGAAATTGCTAGCAGTAAAGTAGTTACAATTGAATCCCAAGTGCTAGGTAGAAAATACGATTTATTTATCAAAGTACCGCGTAGTTATTTCTTGGCAGAAAATAAATCTAAAAAATACCCTGTACTTTACTTAAATGATGGACCTTATACTTTCAAAGTGGCTGCTGGTGTAACTCACATGCGAAACATGGATAAAGTCATTGTTGTTGGTATTTCATTTGCTCATGGAGAAAATGGTCAATTTAGCCGAGTTAGAGACTTAACACCTGTAGTTGATCAGAGCTGGACAAAATACACAACGGGTGGAGCAACTGAGTACTTAGCGTTTATCGAAAAAGAAGTCTTTCAGTACATTGAGCACAATTACCGAGTTAACACTGAACAAAAAATATTGTCTGGGCAGTCATTGGGAGGGTCTTTTGCCGCTTGGGTACTATTAACCAAACAGGAACTGTTTTCTACTTACATCTTAACCAGCCCTTCGCTCTGGTTTAAAAATGATTGGATATTTGAATTAGAAAATAAATATGCCGAGAAAAACAAATCTTTGCAGGCTAATGTGTTTATGGCAACTGGTGCATTGGAGACTTTAGAAAATGGTATGAAAGAAGATATGGTCGCAGGCCATGTAAAGTTTGCTAATCGTTTACGCTCACGTAATTACCAAGGATTAAAACTAGCGGATGAAGTGGTAGAAGGAACCGATCATTACTCAACCTTTCCTGTTGGGCTGTCAAAAGGGTTGGTACTATTTTATGAATCACAATAATAACAAATTTTAGCCTCTATTATGGAGTTATCAATGTCCCTTTATGGCACTTAGCTGAACTTCGGCAAAGAGCGAATAGCAGGCGGCCGATAAACTCGTTTTTGGACATAAATGAGTTATATGTTTGGCAAAACAGAAATTAGTAGAAATAAGGCTATCTCTACTAATTATTGTATTTAAGTTCCGCAAAGAGAGATCAAAAATCTTCTACTTTACTATTTACTCAGATGCATTGAGGAAATCCTCGATATAGTGAAAAGGAACTGGATATCGGTAGCACCGACAAGCTGTCAGTACCAAAGGAGCCTTCTCCTTAGTAACAGCTGACATATTCTTTAACGAATCAGTATTGCCACTCTCTTGTTTTATGTGCTCTAGCGCCGCGTTTCCATTCATTGGAAAATCAGTTGATGCAGAACCATGCTTGTCTGAGTTAGAGTACATATTTAGTTCACTACTTTGGTTTGGGTACCAATACTGTAATGTGCTGTGTGCAAGTTTATCTGTGGCAAATGTTTCCAAATCTAGGCTTACTGTTTCTAATTTATACAGAGAACAAAAAACTGCTAACAACGGGTACAAAACACTAGCCTTAGTAACGTTTTTCTTATAAATACTGTCGGCCTTATCTTTGTTTCTATGCTCAAGCAGCTTTTCGTAAGAATTATGTACGATTGGATACATGCCATTACTCTCAAAAGAGAATATACAGATATATACCATCTCCGAGAGCCAATTATGCACAAAATCATCACGTTCTGAATTATTTGAAAGCAAAGTTAAAGCCAGGCCAAGCTCAATTGCTTGTGAGTCTTTGTACGGAGACAACAACATTGGATTATTAACAACCATTAGGTTAATCGCACTTGTTACTTCTCTGAGGCGAAGGCGTAACTTTTCCTGCTCTTTGCTCTCTTCATCTGTTGGTGGTTTTTCATCATAGCTCTTAGTGAGTGAATCTAAAATCCAATGGCCTTTGACCGCCAAGCGCCCTAATACATCAAACAGCTTAATGTTTACATCGATAGAACATGGCGAATGAACAGCATGAGAGAGCGCATATTTAAGTCCAACATATGGAATTAAACATCGATCCACATAACAGTCAGTAATTTGCTGATACGTATCTAAAATACTATTGAATGACCTTGAAGGCTTATTCTTTCCTGTGTAGTGGCCTTTGACCTTACCCCAAGCTAGCAGTATTGCACGCTCCGATGAAAGATATGCAGCTTCCAAATTGCCACCGTCTCGACACCATGAAAATAGCACCCATAAACAAACGTTAATCCGAGTTATGGACGACGCAACAGACTCGGCATCAGTGGCATTTGACAAAACTTCATCAATCAATAAAAAAAAGTGTTTGCTTGAACTCTCGGGCTCTTCAAGTAAGGCCAAGGACTTTCTTAACAAAGCTTGGCTGGAGCTAGGCAGCAGCTCCTCTTTCAGCAAGTACTGTCGAATAAGCTCTGACAGCTTATCGCCATTCCATTCTTCAAAAGAAATATTGTCTCGCGTATTCCGCTGTTCATAGCCAGAGACCTCTTGCCTAATCCCTGAGTTAACATCCCCACCAAAGCATAAGCAGATGATTATTTTTTTATCCCTATGTTCTGGCGGTAGGCGACTAAGGATAAATGAGTCTTGAATCTCATCTAATGAGGGTCTCAGAGCTTGGTTTGCACTACCATTCCAAGTCTCACGAGTAAGGTTTCCAGACTTAACAGAGAACAAATAAACTTTTTCTTCCTGAGCATTTACTTGCCCTACAGCCGCTATATCAACACCGTATTCTTTGACTCCACGAGTAGGTGAAATGAACACATTCATCCCCATACTGCTCAATAGATCAGGTAATACCGCATCTAATTCCTGACGCTCTCTCAACGAGGCTAAATACTGCTTAAGAATTAGCTTCATTTTTCATTCCCTCATAACGGTAACATCGTAAAATGTAATCTAGTGACTCTGGATCTAAGACATTTAACCTTGGCACTTCAGTCGAATGGGAAAAAGACTGCATTTGCATTTCTTGTCGTATTTGCTCTCCATCTCCCTTATGTACGTAGTAAATTGAGCTATTGCCATACAATAGTGTCTGTTTCGTTGCTATGAGTTCGAAAAGCATTCCTTTTGAAGTATCTTCGTAAGCAGCCTGCATATCTTTGTTAAATTTTTTCCAATAAGTGCTTACATTTTCTCTGGGTGCCATCAATTCTTTAAGCTCCGAGACTTTATCAATATCAGAATGATAAGCCTGAAGCTTACCAAGTAGACGTTCACATAAATCTGCATGAATGCCTTTATTAACACATGATTGAAAGAATAGCTTAAGTTTACCTGGGTAACTTAAAAGCAAAGGTTCATACAAAACCTTTTCAAGATTTTCACGTGCAGTTGTTGATGCTGTTCCATAAACAGATAAAATGAAGCCTGTCGCTGTTATAGGCTGCATAAACAGCCAGCCGATAGCCTTGTGGCTAACAAACACTTGCTTCACTTCATCACCTAGCAATGCCATATCTGCTTCTAGCTCGACATCCTTACCCGAGACATCATTAAGTAGATCTGAAACACCATGACAAAGTAAGGAGTCACCAGACAAAAACCACCTTGTGACAATGCGATTAAGTAGCTCTCGATGCTTGCTCATTAGTTCACATGAAAAATAATCCAACTGAGGAAACTTTACGCCCACAGCTATAATTGATTCTAATAACTCAATTACGAGGTGGGAGGCTCCATTTTTAGCTAGGTTTACCAATAAATAATCAATGTTATCTATAATACCTTTGTGTTCAGGAGAGATATTGGCTAATTGCTTTACCAGAAACTCTAGAACATTCTCAGGTAGAACGACCCTCTGAAAGGCGACGATATCAGATACCTCATATAGGACCTCTGGAGGAGAACTCTCAACAAAAGTAAGGAGAAATTCTTCAATCTTTGACCAGTAAGATGGAAATGTGTCTCCAAAGTTAAGTGTTGCCCGCAGTATCGAAGCGCGACAACCATCTTCTCGTTCGCCACTGGCACTGCCGCTAAGTAGCCCCCAAATGACGTTAGCCTGAGTTTCATCTACATCAAGCCTTCCCAAAGTAAAATATGCTTGGCTTCTGACGATCTCATTTCTATTAGCAATTAGGTTTTCTGTCGTTTGGATAGCATCGGACACACTATTTGGGCCGTATGCGAGGATTGAGCTGGAGAGGAAAGGAGCATATGCACTTAGCTCACTTTGTGCAAGGATAAATCCAACACTATCTCTGGGACGATGTGCTTCCACACTACAGAAACGTTCATAGGCTCCACCAATGGCCAAAACTCTGCCAGCTTGTTGAGTTAAATGAACGAGACAACCTAGAACATCCTCAACATTTGCATCTAATGAAGGTAGAACATTTTCAAAGACACGCAGAATTTTGAAAAAATTGTGACCGCAGGAGCTTTCATCAACTCCTTTTACCAGATTGATAAGATCAATCTTTCCTGCGTTGTGCAACTGAGACAAAGCATCTTTCAAGACCTCCTCTTCAGACTGGACTTCCTCAACATACAGAGCATTAATCTGAGATAGCAGCTCTTCTACTATTTCACTTGCCGCTAGTAACCGAATTTTTGTTTTTTCTAATGACATTGTATGTTCCTTACTCAACAATCATTAAGCACTTTGCTGTAAAAGAAGATCTAGGTCAAACTAAAAGGTGAATGAGATAAGATCTGGAGATGTTCTAAAACGTTTTGGGGCAGAAACGAGTTACGCTTGAAGGTCCGCTACTGGCACAAACCAGCCTTGTGCAATTAGACATATTTTATATCTACCTTAATCATTCTGTGGCTGGCTAACTAAAGCCGTAAATACGCATATTTCCCGTCTATTTAATCGTACCAAACTTGCTATGGATAAAGATGTTGCTGCGGTTGAACAAAAACTTGAAAAAGTTGTACATAAAGAATTTAAAGTTGATGTGCACCACTGGCTCATACTTCATGGGCGTTACACCTGCGTGGCGTGTTAGTGAAATAGCATAATTAATGAAACATTTTCAAAGTATTAATTTCACAAGTCTCAGTCCTTTAGTTATGCTGTTGAGCATTATGAAATTTTATTGCGAAAACGCCTATGTTACCTTTACTTCGTATCTTGTTAATTGAGCAAGACCCTGCCACCTTGCAAGAGCTTTCTACGAATCTGTCGAAAACGATCCCTAATTTTGAACGAAGTGATGTTCATATTGATATAATTGAACGCCTTGAACTTAAGCAAGCATTGGAATGTGTTGAGGAAGATGGTGATATTCAGGCCGTTGTTCTCAGTTGGGATGTACACAACAAAGTTGGCGAACGAACGTATAGCCGCTTTATCGAGCAGTTAAAAGGGATCCGTCTTGAATTGCCGGTTTATGTTATCGGTGACGATACTAAAGGACTGGAGATAGTCAACGAGTCGGGGGAGATCGAATCATTTTTCTTTAAAGATGAGGTGATTTCTGATCCAGAAGCGATTTTAGGTTATATGATCAACGACTTTGATGACCGAGCAGAGACCCCATTCTGGACGGCGTATCGCCGTTATGTTGGCGAATCTAACGACTCATGGCATACACCTGGACATAGTGGCGGTTCTAGTTTTAGAAACTCCCCTTATATCAAAGATTTTTATCAGTTTTATGGCCGCAATGTATTCGTTGGCGACTTATCCGTATCAGTTGATTCGTTAGGTTCATTGTCAGACAGCACCAATACGATTGGCCGTGCTCAGGAGTCCGCTGCGGCGACCTTTGAAGTTAAGCATACTTATTTCGTGACGAACGGGTCGTCAACCTCAAATAAAATCATCTTGCAGACACTGCTGCGCAAGGGCGATAAAGTGATTATCGACCGCAATTGTCATAAATCTGTGCATTATGGCATCTTGCAATCAGCCAGTTTCCCTATTTATTTGTCGAGCATTTTAAACCCTAAATATGGCATCTTCGCGCCGCCGTCGTTGGCCGACATTAAACAAGCGATAGAACAGAACACCGATGCTAAATTACTGGTTCTCACTGGTTGCACCTACGATGGCCTACTGAGCGATTTAAAACAAGTGGTAGAGTTTGCCCATAAACATGGTATTAAAGTGTTTATAGATGAAGCGTGGTTCGCTTACTCTCTTTTTCACCCTAGCTTACGTTATTATTCTGCTATTCATGCTGGGGCGGACTATATCACCCATTCAGCGCATAAAGTGGTATCGGCGTTTTCTCAGGCGTCTTATATTCATGTAAACGATCCTGATTTCGATGCCGATTTCTTTCGAGAAATTTACAGTATTTACGCCAGCACATCGCCAAAGTATCAGCTGATAGCGTCGCTTGACGTGTGCCAAAAGCAATTGGAGATGGAAGGCTATAAATTGCTTAATGCCTTGTTGAACCACGTGGAAGAATTTAAACAACAGATGGCCTCGCTCAACCACATTAAAGTGCTAGGTAAGCAAGACTTTATGGAAATATTTCCGCACTTTAGTGGTGATAACATGGGTCACGACCCACTAAAAATTCTCATCGACATTAGCGAATTACCTTATTCATTAAAAGATATTCATAAATTTCTGTTAGATGAAATTGGCCTAGAAATAGAGAAGTACACTCACAGCACCATCTTGGTTTTACTCACGCTTGGCGGCACGCGTTCAAAGATCATTCGTCTGTACAATGCGTTAAAGAAGCTCGACAGCGGTAAGGTAAAACTGTCAACGTCGACGAGACGCTCTCGTTTACCAGAGAGTTTACCCGCCATAGATTTGGCGTGTATTCCAAGCGATGCTTTCTATGGTGAACGCGAATCTGTGCCTATCAGCAAAAGCAACAACCGTATTTGTGCCGGCTTAGTTACGCCCTATCCACCGGGCATTCCACTGTTGGTTCCGGGTCAGCATATCACTGAAGATCATATAGAATATCTGAAGGAGCTGGCGGGACAAGGGTTGACAATTCAGGGGAGTTTTGAGGGCGAGATCTATGTTCTTAAGGGCAAGGTTAAGAAGTAAAGGTACCCTTTAACAATCACAACTCTTATCGCTGTGCAGCAGTGTCGTTAGGCATTGCTGCTACTAAGTTCGTGCCATCAATAGCTGCTAAAGCTATGCCTAGTACATTAAGTAACGTCACCCACACACTAAAATAATAAATGAAGCGGGAATACAATGATGCAATTAAAGAACAAAAAAACGCTCACACTTATGCGTATTACTGCTCTGATTATTACCCTCACTAGCATATACTTTTTTGCCCCTTGGAAGTTTGCTTTATATTATTTATCCCCTTTGCCCACGACCGTTCAAGATCAAACAATCGATGCTATTGAGCAAGGGATGGATGGCATTATTGTCTATGTTCAAAAATCAGGGCAACAACCTGAATATTTTGTGCAAGGCTGGCATGATCGAGATAAAAAAATAGCTGCCTACGCTCACGCATTGTTTAAAATTGGCAGCATTCGTAAGCTGTATGACGCATCGGCATTAACTAAATTGGCTGGTGCTGGGCTTATTGATGTGGATAAAACCCTGGCTGACTATCTACCCTCGTTAAATGGCCGAATAGAAAACGCAGATAAAATCACACTGCGCATGATGGCACAACATCGCAGTGGTATAGCTAATTACACAGATACACCTAACTATGATTGGTCAGTTTCATACCCTGATCCCTTAGCCTTGATACTAGACACTCCTGCTGATTTTAGCCCCGATACTGATTACGGTTATTCAAATACCAATTACCTACTACTGCGTAGGATCATGTCTAATGTGCTGGGTTATGATCACAATCTATTTATTAAAGCTGAAATATTAGCTCCTAATGACTTAACGAATACGTTTGCTTCTATTAATGACGTAAATATAGATCAGCTAATGAGTGGCTATTATGTTGGCTATAAGAATGATTTTAAAACACTTGATCAAGGCTATGTTGCTACTGCTAACGATGTGGGCCGCTTTATACTTGCATTAAATAACGGCACATTTTTCACCTTTGAAGAACAAGTATTATATGCTTCGCTTTACGAATATGAGCATACAGGCTGGGTTTTGGGGTATTCAAGCATTGCGCGTTATCATAAAGATATCGACACTGTTGTTGTGCAATTTATAAATACTAATGGTAATGATACTGTCATGCTCTCAGGTATTATTTATAATCGAATTATTGATATTTTAAGAACACGAAGAATTCAGAGCTCTGAACTATAAGTTATGGATTTGATGTTATTAAAATAATTTAAATACAAAATAAGGATGCTTAAATGCGTTTATTACATACCATGTTACGGGTCGCTGATTTAGACAAATCCATTGCGTTTTACACTCAAGTATTGGGCATGAAAGAATTACGTCGTGCTGATAACCAAGAATACCGTTACACGCTTGCCTTTGTAGGCTATGGCGATGAAAAAGATAACACTGTGTTAGAGCTAACCTACAACTGGGATACAAACAACTACGACTTAGGCAATGCATATGGTCATATCGCGATTGAGTTTGACGACATTTATAAAGCCTGCGCAGATATAAAAGCCGCGGGTGGTAATGTTAGCCGAGAGCCTGGCCCTGTAAAAGGTGGCACGACTGAAATTGCTTTTGTAAAAGATCCTGATGGCTACGCCATTGAGCTGATCCAAACAAAAGATAACACGACCCTTTGATTCAATCTGGTAAAGGTATTTACGTACCTTTACCTGTTCGCCTTAGTATAATTATACTAACAACTTATATAAGCATTGCACAAAACATCAAACTCAAGCAACTCTCACACCGACCCTACCCGCAACAGGTTAAGCAAAGTTCAACATTCTTTAGTTACTAATAACCAGTGTATATTAAACAGCCCATCCTAATGGCTCACTCGTTATTCTCCCTTGTTTAATTGCCTATAAAAACACACTATTCTTTTTATATTTTTTGCCCTCTCTAACCTACTGTTTCAGATAGAGTGTTTAGTCAAAAAATAAAATAAACCCTTATTATTGCGAAAACAACCATGTTTAACATTTGACCAACACTTAAAGATGCAGCACAATAGTACTACATTAAGTAATTAAATTGTTAACAAAATCAGATTTATTAGTCTGGCAGGAGAAATACCATGAAAAAACCAATCTTTAAGTTTGCAGCTCTACCTTTATTACTTGCGTCAACATTGACAATGGCCGGCCCTAATCTAGTTGCAAACGGTTCTTTCGAAGACACTGCAGACTTCTCTGGCTCTTGGAGCTTGTTAGATGATCTTTCTGGATGGCAGCGCTCAGCTAACGCTAAATTTGAAATCCAAACAAATGCACTTAATATTGTTGCAGCCCAGCATGGTACTAAATACATCGAGCTTGACTCAACGGCTAACTACAGTGCATTTCAAACACTTGTTACTGAAGAAAACCACAGCTATGAAGTAAGCTTTTATTACTCAGCACGTATAAACGGTAACGAAACAACAAATGAAGCTGAAGTTTATTGGGATGGCCAGTTACTTGACACTCTAAATGCAACAACGAAAGGCTGGAAAAAATTCACGTACACTGTAAAAGCAAGCTCAACAGCAACTGAGCTGAAATTTGTAGGTGCGGGTGATTCTGATAAGCTGGGTGCATTTATTGATGATGTAAAAGTAACTGCAACATGCGCATCAGGCTTATACGGTATTAATAACTTTGGCTCTAACGAAGACGGGTTTGTTTACCATTTCGATACACAAGATAACACGTACTCTACTGTTGCCGGTTTATCTAATACAGCATCAAACATTGCATCACACGATGGCGTGTTGTACTTCATGGAGCAGTTAGATAAGTCGACCAAAGCGTCACAAATCCTGTCACTTGACCTTGCCACTAACGAACAAGCACTTGTTGCATCTGCTACGTCATACCCTATCTACCGCTCTGCAATGAGCGCTGATGGCATGAACTTACGTGCAACGAGCAAAACGTACATGTATGACTTTAATATCGAAACGGGTGATAAAACAGTTTTGGGTAAATTAACATTCCCTGGTGATTCGTTCGCTGATGGTGATATCGCTTACTCTGCTGATAACAACGTATTGTATGTATTAACGGGTAAAGCGTTGTATACCCTTGATGAAGGCGCCATGGAACTTGCATTAGTGGGTGAGCATGGCGTTGCACAAGCATCCGGTATTGCTATTGCCACTGACGGAACTATCTATGTATCTGGTCGTGTAAAAGGTGAAAATGCAAACATCTTCAAACTAGACCAAAATACAGCGGTAGCAACTTTTGTAATGGCTGGCCCTTCACACGTTAATGACTTAACATTTGTTGATGGTAACTATTGTAACTAATACACGCCCTGTTCATCACTAAGCCAGTCTATGACTGGCTTTTTTGTGCTTACTATAAATCGCTTTCGAGCTAATCTCCTTATACGGTAGTAATCTCTCTAATCTTAATACGATTAGGATAAGTTTTTGTCACTTAAGTTTAGGTAATAAAAAAGCAGCGAAAGGCTGCCTTTTTATTACTGTACCCAAGCCACCTCAAGATGCAGAATTCGCATATTGAGGTGGTTTAGGTATACGAATGACTACTTAGTTTAAAAAGTATAATCAACTACTTTCATACCCAGTTTTTCTAGCTGAGGTTTAAGTGTCTTAGCATCGCCTACTACTAAGTAAACCATCTCTTTGGTATTTAAATGCTTTGCAGCCAACGCGTTAATTTCGTCTTTGCTTATTGTGCTTACGATCTCATTACGGTCTTTAACAAAGCTTGGCTGTAAATCATGTTCCAATATCTGAGCAAGGAAACCTAGCTTAGCATTAGGTGTTTCATATTTAAGCGCATCTTTTTGATTGATCGCTTGACGCATAAAGCTCAACTCATCATCTGTAATACCATTTTGAGCATAATTATTTAGCTCATTAGTAAATTCAACAATAGAGGCTGCTGTAGAGTCTGCACGTACTGCAGCAGATGCTGTAAAACCACCTGATGTTGCATCGCCCCAAAAACGCGTACGTGCACCGTAGGTGTAACCTTTATCTTCGCGTAAATTTAAGTTTATACGACTATTAAAATTGCCACCAATTGCAAAGTTCATTAGGTTAGATTTAAAGAACTCACCAGTAATGTCTTCAATCATACCGCGCTTACCAATGCGAATTTCAGACTGAGGTGCATCTGGTTTATCTACTAAGTAGATTACATTTCCTGCAATTTTTGGCTCTTCAAACTTAGCTGTAGATACAGGCGCTTTGCCTTGCCAATTATCTAGCGTATTTTTGATTTTGCCTTGTAATGCAGATTGATCTAAATCAGATACTACGATTACTTCACTGCCCTGAGGTTTAAAGTTTGATTGATAAAACCCTTTTACATCATCAAGGTTAATAGCGGCTAAACTTTCTAACGTGCCACCATTTGGCAATGCTGCAATGCTATTGCCATAAAGCAATTTACTGTACGCGTTACTTGCTAAATAACCTGCATCTTTCATTGCATGTTGAATGTTCTGGATGCTTTGTTGTTTGTTACGATTAAAATCATCTTCACTAAAAGCTGGATTAAATAACTTCTCTTCAACCAAAGCTAAAGTCGCATCAAGGTTTTTTGTTAAGCTTGAAACAAATATATTTGTGTGCGTGCTATTTGCAGAGATACGAATGCTGCTTCCAAGTTTTTCAAGCGCGTTACTCATTTCCTCTGTTGTATAATTTTGTGTTGATTCACTTAACAATGCGGCAGTCACAGAAGCAAGACTCACTTTTTTAGCTTGCTCGTTATATTGGCCACCAGGCACTTTAATAAGTAAAGAAGTCGTTGGCGTTTCAGTACTTTGAGTTCCTAATACCGCAATCCCATTGTTGGTCGTGGTTTGCCATAATGTAGGCACATCCACAGCTGGGTTTTTACCTGCCGTTGGTTGTTTACTTCTATCAAATGTATCAACTGCCTTACGAGCAACTAAGTCGTCTGCACTTGTTGATGATGGACCACCGAAATCATGAGAAATTGGAGTGAAATTATCTTTAGCTGCAATTAACTGAGGTTGCCCTTCAGGCACTACACTCATGATCACTGAAAATTTGTCTTTAACATATTCATTAAATACACGCATTACATCCGCTTTTGTAACGCTATTATAGCGAGCGATGTCATCTTTAATGTAATTAGGGTTACCCGTGAAGGTTTCAAATGCTGCAAGCTGAGAGACTTTACCTGAGACGCTTTGCAATCCAAAAATTGCACCCGATTCTATTTTTGCTTTCACTTTATCTAAGTCATCTTGCGTTACACCGCGTTGTTCAAACTCAGTAAATGAATCACGAACAATTTTTTCCATATCAGCCAGTGTTTTTCCTGATGCTGGATTTGGTAAAGCATAGATACTTAATGAACATGCAAGCTCACGACATGGGTGGCTAACGCCCGCCTGTACTGCAAGTTGGGTTTTTACTAAGTTTTTATATAAGATTGAATTATTACCGCCACCAATAATCTCAGCGAGTATATCAAGTGGTGCTTCATCTTCGTGACGTGCATAGGCTGTTGGATAATTAATACTCAACAATGGTAAGTGAACCTTATCTTCCATTGAAATATAACGATCAGCATCAAGAGTTACCGCTCGTTTTTCTGCATTATCAACCTCTGGTCCACGCGGGATCGGTGCAAAATATTTGCTAACTAACGGTAATACTTCTTCCGCGCTGATATTACCACCAATTGTAATAGTTGCGTTATTTGGACCATACCAACGTAAAAAGAATGCTTTGAGATCGTTAACATTGACGCGATTTAAATCGTCCATAAAACCAATTACCGGCCAAGAATATGGGTGACCGTCTGGGTAAAGAGCTTGTGACACGCGTTCATTTAAACGACCATACGGGCGATTATCTACACGTTGGCCACGTTCATTTTTAACTGTTTCTCGTTGTACTTCAAACTTTTCTTGCGTTACAGCATCAAGTAAAAAACCCATACGGTCAGCTTCTAACCACAACATTTTTTCTAACTGATTTACCGGTACTGTTTCAAAATAGTTAGTGCGATCTGAGTTAGTCGTACCATTTAGCGTACCACCGGCTTCAGTGATAATTTTAAAATGCTCTTCATCCGCTACATTTTCAGAGCCTTGAAACATCATATGCTCAAAAAAATGGGCAAAACCTGATTTACCAAGCTCTTCACGGGCTGAACCAACATGATACGTCACATCCACATGGACTAAAGGGTCTGAATGATCTTCATGAACAATCACCGTCAGGCCGTTGGCTAGTTGGTATTTTTTATATGGGATATTAATCTCAGCTGCATTTGCTGTAACTGATTCTATAAGTGTAATACCTGGGAGTAGACTTGCTGCGGCTTGTATATTTTTATCTGTTGTATCTGTGCTATTACAAGCAGCCAGGCCTGTGGTGAGTAAAACGGCTAGAGCAATTTTTGTGAGTTTCATTTTTTTATCCATTTTTAATTAACTCATGGAGTTTATGATTTAATTAAGCTGGGTACAAGTGAATGAAAACGAACAACTACCGTAGTTTGTAACTAAGTGTGACTGTAATAAAACATGATTGCTCTAGGGCGTGTTGACCTTTGTGGATTGAAATTTGTTCAACCTAGGGACGATTTAATCGCGGCGCGAGGTTTGTAACCTAGCGGGCTCGATAACTGCTCCTGCGTTATTCTACTGGCTCACATTCATGTGAGAATAAGTAAAAACCGAGCAAAGCTTGTGCGTCCTGCTCACGCCCCTTACCTACTTCCATGTAGGCAACAAAGAGTTAATCGCCCCTTGGAAGAACCCTTTGGGCAGCGCATGTTTGGCATTTATACTGCGTTATCGCCTATTTATGGGGAACAACCACACTGCATAGGCGCTGCCTTGCCTAAATACCAAGCATACTGCTGCAAAATAAATCACGAAAGGTCAACACGCCCTAGTACACAAAATAAATTTAAATTAATACATCAATAAGGGGTTTGATAGATAAGTAAAATCTAAATTAGTATTATTTATCGGTGTTTATTTATTATTTTTCAGGAGATTAAATTTATTTTATTTTTGAATTAAATGGAATGGTTTTAAAGCGTATTTGTTTAAAAATATTATATAGATAGGATATATAGCTAATTGGTGTTGTTCTTAATAACACTTGACTTGCTGTTCATTCATTTATATAAAAATATATAAAGCAAGTGGCGTCCGCAAGAGATTAGTACTCTTGTTAACGTCGTGCATAGAGAGTGCGGTGTCACACTGCCTTATACATTACTTAAAATAAGTAATGTGGCGTCCCCAAGGGGATTCGAACCCCTGTTACCGCCGTGAAAGGGCGGTGTCCTAGGCCTCTAGACGATGGGGACACATAAATGTGTCACTAGGACAACTGAATAGTTAAACTCGTTTCAGGCGAGCTTTCTTAATAACACTGCACTTGCCTATTAAAATAATATATTGACGTCCGCAAGAGATTAGTACTCTTGTTAACGTCGTGCATAGAGAGTGCGGTGTCACACTGCCTTATACATTACTTAAAATAAGTAAGTGGCGTCCCCAAGGGGATTCGAACCCCTGTTACCGCCGTGAAAGGGCGGTGTCCTAGGCCTCTAGACGATGGGGACACATAAATGTGTCACTAGGACAACTGAATGGTTAAAC
>NZ_JABEPJ010000034.1:0-22162 GCF_013002825.1 Pseudoalteromonas sp. NEC-BIFX-2020_002 | reverse complement strand
AAGATATTAGCTATTATTTGATGAATTACTATAACTGGCGCAGGCCGCATAGCCACAACCAAATGGTTGCCCCTGGAGTAGCCGAAGAAAAACTTAATTCACTGTCCGGAATTAGTTGACCACAACAAACCCTACTCAAATACTCCCAAGGTGAGTGCTTGTTGAGGTATATATATTAATCACTGACTATTTTAGTTATCGTTTCAACATTAACTTGTTGATTTAAGTCACCTCTAATAACTACTGTTGCAGATATTTTATCTTGAATGGCTTGCCTGTTTGGATCCCAAAAAATTTGTAAAAAGCCCAAAAGCCCAGTTGCAAAACCAGCTCCATATCCGCCATAACGGCCAAATGAATCCCATAAACTTAGGTAGTCTCCATTAAGTGCGACAACTCGAATATTACACAGCTTTTTACCGGGGGTTTGCCCTCTCCATAACAAGGAAAATAACGTAAAATAAACAGCCGCCCACCCAAAACCTAATCCTAAATCTTCAATTATTCCTTTACCCCATTGCAAAATACTTGTTGATGACTGAGTTTTTTGCGAAGTCAGTACAGGCGGTGTTTTAATTTCTTTATCGAGCTCTTTAGCAGGTCTTTCAACCATAGCCCATAATACAACTCGCGTAATAACAGTGTACTCTTGCTCTGCGATTTCTTGTAATTTAGGAACATCTGCTATTAATTGCTCAAGTGCGCTTTGTTGACACAAAAAATCACAATTTTTTTCATTTTCGGTCTGCTCTAAATAATTCAAAACTTGTTGTTTTTCACCTGACTTTAAAACTATGTCTTGATCTTTATTCACCTTATTAACAACTCTATCTCCTTCAACGTAGTCAATCCCCTCCGAGAGCAATACCAATGAACAAGTAAACAATGCGCTTGCTGCGAGTATCTTTAATACTCTGCGCCAAAATGAAGACATATTCGGTAGATATTTTCCTGCAGTTCCTTTATAAAAAGCCATTGCAGCAACAAATGCAATTAATGCAGCGCTGAGTTTAGCCGCTAAGAATATAAGCGCCACATCAATAATTATTGCCACAGCTCTACGCGTAGGGCTTGCCAAAGGTAAACCCAGCAATGCCTGATCAATTTTAAACGCAAACGGTGTTACGATCTCCCTCGTTTCGGTACTTGATAATTCTAATTCAACTATTTCTTTTGCTTTCATAAGCTGTCGCCTTTTATTATTTTTATTACAGCTAAAGCGCCGCACATTAATGCACTTCACATTTATAATAATTTTACCACGTTCAATAAGTAAAAAGAGACTTGTTTATTTACATCTCGAAGTGCAATCTAACAACATCCTTTAATTTAACTGCGTTGAGCTTAAAAACAAAAAAACCAATTTATTACACACAGCTTAAAAAGTGATCGTCCTTAAACTTATCAGCCTAAGGACAATATCCCGCTAAATACTTTTCATCGCATTCTCATATATTTTTAGCACAACACTCCTTGGGAGTATTCGGTTGAGGAATACATAGAATTTATTTTCAAATAATGGAATTTCCCTGATTTTACCTTTAAATAATGCCTTTAATCCCAGCTTCGCTACTTTATTTGCGCTAATTCGATGCTTAGCGCTAAATGTGCCTTTATTATTTTTTGAAGTGTCTGCGCCATCAAAAACAAAAAAGTTAGTATCAGTCCTCCCTGGAGATAAACACGTAACAGTGACATTATCAGCACGTACTTCCAGCGCTATTGCTTCACTAAAACTGGCTACATACGCTTTTGTTGCACAATACGCTGCCATATAAGCCTGTGGCTGATAAGCTCCCGTGGACGCAACATTGAGTATATGTCCACGGCCATGTTGCGTCATATGTTCGGCAAAATAGTGTGTAAGGGTTGTTAACGCAGATATATTTACAGCTATCATGGCGTTAATATCACTCACTTTAAGCGCTAAGTGTTTACCATATAAGCCAAAGCCTGCATTATTAATCGCTATATCAATGACAAGTTTTTGTTTTTCTAGCTCCTCAAGCATTGCTTTTACATCATTGTCATTAGCAAGATCAGCAACAAGTGTTAAGCGTACACTCGGTAATATGCGCGCTATTGACGTTAATTTATCTGCACTTCTGCCATGTAAAATAAGACTATATCCCAGAGCTGATAGTTCTTTAGCGAAAGCCAAACCGATTCCTGAGGTGGCACCACTTACAAAAGCTATTTTCATATTCATTCACCTTTTTTGATTAAGGTGAAATTCTAAAGTCTCCTCTATAGGGGAGAGTCAACGGCTTTTTAAGAGTCCTCTAATAAACATTGGTTATAACGGGCTACGCGAGCTTCCAAGTCAGTCAAACCAACCAGTTTTAACTCAATTTCTTGGATATGCTTAATATGGATCTCTCGTTTTTTATCGATTTCATTTCGTAAAAGATCAATAGGAATAAGCCCATGCTGTGCTTTTTCTGTGGCGAGCGCCGTTAACTCTTTTAAAGTAAAGCCGTAGGTTTTAGCCAACTTAATCATCGTTAATATTTCAATGTAGCTATCATCATAAACACGGTATTTACCGCTTCTTTGTGGGCGTTTTATGAGTGCTATTTCTTCATAAAAACGAATTGTTTTAACGCTAACACCTGATTTTTCTGATAATTTCCCTATAAACATATTATGTTCTCAATTTTACGTGTGGTGGTATTGTATTTTTCTTTCTATATAAACCAATGCGTTAAGACCTAATCACCTTTCAGTATTAACATTTTTCAATCTACAGGCGGTTTAATCGCTCCTAGATTGAACGAACTTCAATCCACAAAGGTCAACACGCCCTAGGCAATTAATTTAGCTTTGCTTGCTATAGCGGTCACAACAGCATCTTCAATAGAGTGCAATTTAAATGGTTTTGAGATAAACATATCCATACCTGCTTCTTTACAAGCGACTTTATCTGTTGACGACGTATTTGCTGTCAAAGCCACAATTAAGGTACTTTCGTGGTTACAAATATTGTCAGCGCGCAAAATTTTAGTGGCTTCTAAACCATCAAGCTGTGGCATCACACAATCCATAAAAATAAGATCATATTTCCTTTGCTTGCATTTTAAAATTGCATCTTCCCCGTCCACCGCAAAATCAGCCTTAATAGCTAATTTTTCCAAAGATGCATCGAGTACAAACCTGTTTATTTGGTTATCATCAACAACCAAGACGGATAGATTGGTAGCGTCTATATCAACATTCAAACGTTGATTAATCTCAATTTGGGCTTCTCCGACAGCAAGTGGAATATCAATAATAAACGTAGTGCCACTATTAAATTCGCTATTTACACTGATAGTCCCATTCATGTAATCAATGAGTTCTTTAACAATTGCTAATCCTAATCCCGTACCGCCTTTACTTCTTTTTGCATCAACTTCTTGAGTAAAAGGTGAAAATAACGAATCCAGAAAAGGTTTTGTCATCCCTCTACCAGTATCACTTATCTCTATATGCAATGCATACTTATCATCTAGGTCGCTAACATCAGCACTAAATTTCACTTCGCCTTTTTCAGTAAATTTTAAAGAATTACTTAATAAGTTTGAAACAATTTGGCTTAGTCTCGCATTGTCACAATAAGCCCAGCAATCATCAGGAATTGTTATGCATGTTTGAAAATTGACTTTATTATCTTTAAATAAAGGAATGTACAACGACCCAAGATCTACAAATATCGTTTTTAATAAAAAATGGTTTGGTTCAAGCTTCAGCTCTCCATGATTTATTTTTGAAAAATCAAGAACCTCATTAATTATACTGAGTAATATATCGGCGCTTCTCAGTGCTACTTTGAGCTTTTCAACTCTTTTCTCTTCACGATGCTCATCTAAAAGCGTTGTAAGCATGCCTGTAATGCCATTAAGTGGCGTTCTCAATTCGTGGCTTATTTTTGCAAGTAGCATACTTCTGTCTTCTAACATTCGCTCAGCTTCGGCTTTTTTATTCTTTAGCTCTTCGCGAAGCATGACTGATTCGGTAATATCTTGTAAGGTGCCGAACAACCTTATACAACAACCATTTGTAAATTCAGCCTCTCCAAATGTTGAAACCCATATCTCCTTATTATTTGCTGTAGTTAGTTCTAGCTCCAGATGCCATTTATCACCATTTTCAATTGCGGACTCCACAGCTTGGCTAATGCTTTCACGGCTGTTACCCACTTTAAAAAACGCTATCGCGGAGTCTAACTCTGGTACATATAAATCAGGCACCTCATGAATACGGCGAGTTTGTTCACTCCAGATAATTTTGTCTTTAACTAAATCAACTTCCCAAGAACCAATATTTGCCACATTCTCTAGTTTCAACAGTGTGTTATTGTTTTTTAATAACTGTTCATTGGCTATCTTTCGTGCAAATTCGCAGCCAAGCCATTGCGCAAATAACTCAACATAGTCATGCGCTTCTTGAGTAAAAGGCATTGAAGCATTAGGAGAAGAAAAGTTGACAGTACCAAATACTTTAGCGCCAACTTTAATTGGCGCACCAATATACGATTCAAGTTGAAAGTTTAAATAACAGGGATGATTTGCAATGCTGCTTGTTGAAGCTTTGTGGAAGGTAAGCGCCGCATCAGCTGTTAATGTATGTACGCAATAAGTGCCATCTAGATCAAAAACAGTCTCTGGTGTTAAAGAGTCATCGGGTGTGATCACATACAGCACTTTATACGTGCTATTCTCAATTTCACTAATAATCGCAATATCTAAGTTAAAAACATCTAACCCAAATATAAGTAACTTATGTATTTTTTCATCAAAGTTTTTACTCTGATCAGATACGATATCATGGAAACGTCTAAGAAAATTCAATCGAAAATTCCTTATTTTTAATTTTCTTCAAGGTTACTCACACACCAATATGTATTGACTATTAAAACGTAAAGTTATTTATTCCTTTAGGGCGTGTTGACCTTTGTGGATTGAAATTTGTTCAATCTAGGGGCGATTTAATCGCGGCGCGAGGTTTGTAACCTAGCGGGCTAAGTAAAAACCGAGCAACAAAGAGTCAATCGCCCCTAGGAAGAACCCTTTGGGCAGCGCATGTTTGACATTTATACTGCGTTATCGCCTATTTATGGGGAACAACCACACTGCATAGGCGCTGCCTTGCCTAAATACCAAACATACTGCTGCAAAATCAATCACGAAAGGTCAACACGCCCTAATAGCGCCAAATAAAGAATTATTAAATTTTAATGTTCTCTAAGTCTACATCAAATCTAGTTATTTTTTAATAATAGCGCAACATACATTAAGTTTTACCTTTTTAAAGTTCATTTTGCCTAAAAAGCATTCTATTCATAGCTTTATATTGATAAGTGGATCGTCGTCCAAGTGGAAGCATAGTGTTATAGCTGCCTGATTGTATTGAATCATACTAAAATAAGCCAAATAAAAACGTTGTGATCCGTGCGTTAAAACTCTCACATATCACGACACTAAGCGACGATTAAACCGTAAATTGATACATAAGTTTCTTCAATTCTTCAGCATCTTGAGACAAGCTGTTACTTGACGCATTAGCGTTATCAACTAACCCGCTGTTCATTTGTATTATGCTATCCATTTGTTTTACTGCACTGTTAATTTGAGCAATCCCACTTGATTGCTCACTACTTGCTGTCGCAATATCATGCATCAAAGTAGCTAAATCTTTAATACTGGCAACAATACTGACTAATGTTTTTCCTGATTGTGACGCTAACTCCATGCCATGTCTTACTTTATCTGAACTATCATTTAAAAGAATGGCTATATTTTTGGATGCGTCCGCACTTCGCTGTGCTAAATGCCTTACCTCAGCAGCTACAACAGCAAAGCCGCGCCCTTTCTCCCCTGCACGTGCAGCTTCAACAGCGGCGTTAAGTGCTAATAAATTTGTTTGAAAAGCAATTTCGTTGATCACCTCGATAATATTTGATATCTCAGCAGAGCTTTTACTTATTTCTTGCATCGCATCGACGGTACTGGTGACAAGTTTTCCGCCTTGTTGGGCTTGACTATCAGTTAAAACGGCGAGCTCATTTGCTTTATGTGCATTTTGAGTATTAATTTGTACTGTTTCTGTGATCTCACTCATAGAAGAGGTTGTTTCTTCGATGGAAGCAGCTTGAGATTCTGTACGAATATTTAAATCACTCATACCTGAACGAATATTATGCGAAGAGTTTGTAATTGTATCTGCGGTTGCCGTTATTAAAGAGACCATTTGAGATAAGTTACTTACACTGATATTTACTGATTGCTTAAGCAGCTCAAATTGTCCCTCATAATTACCTTGCACTTGCTTTGTTAAATTACCTTCAGAAACAGCGTGCATAACCGCTATACATTCGTTTAATGGGGCTGATATTGCATCGAGTGTTCTATTAATACCTTTGACAATAACGAGAAACTCTCCTGAGTGCTTACTTTCTTCAGCTCTACAGTCTATATCACCTAAACTTGCAGCATTTGCTAATTGTGTACTGTCTTGCACCATATTGTGTATAGCTTCAATACTCGTTGCAAGGCTGTGTTTTATTTGTAAAAAATCCCCTCGATAATTAGTACTTAAATCAGTGGGTAGCACTCCAATTGAAATACTATCAAGGTACTTTGTTGTTAACTGTACAGGTTCAATAATTGAATCCAGTGTTGAGTTAAAACCATGTATTATTTTTTTAAAATCACCTTGGTGATGCGTTTCTTCGGCGCGCTTTGAAAGCTGCCCGTGTGATGCAGCCGCCACCAGCATATTTGTATCGTCTATTAACTGTATGATTGCTTTGGTTGATGTCTCAAGACTCTGTTTTATTTCTAAAAATTCGCCATTATATTGTCCGGTTATTACGGTTGGTATATCCCCTTTTGCTATCTGATTTAGATAATCACGGGTTTGATGAATGGGGCTAACAATTGCATCTAACATCTGATTAATACCATCAGCAAGCGTCAACATAAACCCCGTGTAACCAACTGTACTTAAGCGAGATCCAAGCTTTCCTGCTACCGCAGCTTTAATGATACTGTCTATGTGTGACTCAGCTTGTCGTTGCTGAGTTAAATCTGTTAATTCATAAACTATGCCTGATGTTTTACCACTTTCATCAATCACAGGGTTAGCGATAATATTAAATACAATATGAGCAAATGTAACCTCGCAGCACACTTGCTCAGAGTGCGCTTGTTGTAATGTGGAAAGTTGCGTTTGGTTAATAAATAGCTTATCAATCGTTGCCACTTCTAATACGTCTTTATATCCTATGATGTCTTCGTATGTTGTAAATAACGCGTGGCATTGTTGGTTAGCATATATTATTTGACCACTTTTAGTTGCTAGCATGACAGGTGACGTGGCGTTATCCAATGCTTGCTTTATACGACCATTTTCTTGAGCCTGCTCTCGTTGTTGTTCAACTTTTAGCTTTAAATCACATTGCATGTCATCAAGATTTGACTGCATCGTATTTAAATTAATAAGTAATTTACCTATTTCGTCATGACTACTAACCAAAATAGTATTTGAAAAATTGCCTTTTGCAATTTGTTCAGCAATATGTGAAGCACTTAAAATTGGACTAATAATCAATTTTTGCACGTAAATAGTCATAATAACGATAATAAAAAATGCCAAAACGATTAAAGCGATTGTACTTTGCGTAATAAATTTTTCTTTTTTAATAATGAGCTGTTCAGTTTTTTCACTCACTAACTCATCAATACTATTGTTTAGCTCCTCTAGCAGCATGGCCGATGCCCTATCAATCCCTTTTACTGCTCTATCACCTGCGTGCGTATTAAAATCAGCTTGTTGAAATTGCTCAAGCCCTATCATATATTGCTTACCTAGTTTGGCATGCTCGCTTTTAAACGTTTGTAACTGTTTAATCATCGCTGCAGGTAAGTGAGATGTGTTTATCAAACTATCGGTTAAACGTACGATGTCTTTTTCTCGCGCTTTAAATCGCGTCAGGTATTTGTCATATTGAGGTTCATCAAAGCCACGAATGAGGATATTTTTCCACTCTTGAACTTGCGATTTAAACTCGATCAATACTTGGCTAACTTGCTGGCGTGACTGTAACTCTTGATTTATTAAATCATCTAAATCCTTAGCCACCCCCTTTACAACTGACAATGCAAATAGAGCACCAAACACAATTGCAATAAATGCCCCAATGACAGTCAACATAAGCTTTGATTTAATACTGTTCATAATAACGTATTCCATGTTTATTACTTTTTCATTACACAGTTAAAATGTAGTAAGAAAATAAGCTTTAACAACTATTTATTTAATTCTGATACTGATACTGGTACTGGTACTGAAGATACTAATTTTATAGATACCTCACCGCGAGTAGTGACGCAGTAAAGAGATAGTTGGTATACTTTGCTCAATTGATGTTAAGGACAAGTACCTAAATGACCACAAAAACAAAAAAAAATAATTTTTTTAGCAATATCATTTTTAATATTATTTTACCTGCGATTATTTTAAGTCGCTTTAGCACTGCTGACACGCTCGGTCCAGTGTGGGCTGTCGTGGTCGCACTGGCATTTCCAATACTATTTGGTTTATGGGAGCTTAAGCAATCTGGAAAAGTTAACTTTTTCTCAGTATTGGGCATCATTAGCGTATTACTAACGGGCGGCATCAGCTTATTGAAGTTAGATCCATCTTATATTGCGATTAAAGAAGCAATGGTGCCGGCTATTATTGGCGTGATTGTACTGATCAGCCAATACACTCCTTACCCTTTAATACGTAAACTTTTGATCAACCCAGATATTCTTGATACAGAAAAATTGGCAAGTGTATTAGAGCAACATAATAATACGGCTGTGTTCAATGCTAAAATGCGCTTGGCTGGATTCATTGTAGCGTGTGCGTTCTTTCTATCAGCAACGTTAAACTACTTTTTAGCAAAAGCGATTGTAGTGAGCCCCGCTGGCACTACCGCTTACGCAGAAGAACTAGGCCGTATGACATGGTTGAGCTACCCCGTCATTGTACTGCCAACTATGGTTATGCTTATTGGCGCGATTATTTTTACATTTATGCAAATTGGTAAATTAACAAAACAATCAATTGATGAATTTATCTTGCCCTAATACATTATGACCCACTGATATTAAATGGTGGGTTTATTTGATGTTCCTTTTTCTTCATACTATTTCATTTTATTGCCTATACTCTGTGTGACATTAGTTTTTTAGCTAACTTAACTACAGGGTATAAGGGAATAGTATGGCCTCAACACGCTCCTCATTTAATCTATTAACCTCGTTACGTGCCAAATTGATCGGTGCTTTTTCTGCAGTGATGATCATTCTTGCCATTATCGGTTTAACCTCCTTTTTCGCATTAAAGTCCGCCTCTGATGGTTTTAAAGATTATCGCGAACTAGCACGAGATAGTAATCTTGCCGGAATTTTACAATCAAATATGCTTATGGTGCGTATGAACGTAAAAGATTTTTTGCTCACCGGCAGTAACAAAGATATTGAACAATACACACAATATTTTAATGATGTTGATGCCCTACTCAAAAAGGCCAAAACCGAAATTAATAACCCCCAAAGAGCTGAAATGGTTTCAGAGTTGAGCTTAGAAATAAATACCTACAACGCAACTTTTGACGTAATTAAACAATACAGAGTTGAACGAAACATATTGGTTAATGAACAACTCAATACCCTCGGCCCACAAATGGAGAAAGATCTCACCGATTTAATGTTAAGCGCTTCAAATAGTAACAATATTCAAGTCGCACATTTAGCTGGGCTGGCAATGCGCAACTTGTTACTTGGTAGACTTTACGTTATTAAATTTCTAGAAAGCAATGAAGAAAGCGCTGCGCAACGTGTACGCCAAGAATTTTCAGCATTCGATACTCAAATTGCACAACTTCAAACGGCCTCTGCTGCTGGCAATAGCCAATCCTTGATCAATAAAGTAAATGATAATCGAAATAGCTATTTAGATGCTTTTGAGCAAACCGTTAATATTATTAATGATAGAAACGATAAAGTAACCAATACCCTTGATGTGATAGGGCCTAAATTTGCAAGCTTGGTTGATGATCTAAAGCTCTCAGTTAAGCGTGACCAAGATCAACTTGGCCCACAGTTAAAAACTAAAAACGAAAATGCAATCAATCAAATTGTAATCTTCTTTAGTGCCGCTTTAGCGCTCAGTGCTGTTATTGTGTTTTTCTTAACGAAAGTCGTTATGAAGCAACTTGGCAAAGATCCTACTGAGCTTGAGCACATTGCACTGGCTATTGCTAAAGGTGATCTAGACCAAGAATACGACGAACACAAACCCGAGGGAGTGTTCAAATCAATGTTATCAATGCGAGATAACTTAAAGATCGGTCGTGACAAAGAAATGCAAGAACGTCGTATTGCACAGGTTAATGCGCGCATTAAAAATGCGCTCGATAACGCCAGTTCAAGCGTGATGATTACTGATAAAGATCATAATGTCATTTATATGAATGATGCCATAAATACGATGTTTAGTAATATCGAGAAAGACATCCGCACAGAGTCACCTGGCTTTAATGCAAAGCAAATCATCAATACTCCACTGGCGACCCAGTTTGATTATTTTAAAACTATACAAAACGATATCAATCACTTAACCAATGTTTTTAATGGCCAATTTGTTATCGGTAGCCGTACTTTTATTTTGGTTGCAAGCCCTGTGATCGTTGATAACCAGCGTGTTGGGACCGTTTTTGAATGGGAAGATAAAACAGATTGGCTCACACAAGAACAAGAAAAAACACGTATAGCATCTGAAAATGCCCGTGTAAAATATGCCTTAGATGGCTCATCCGGCCGAGTAATGATCACCGACAAATCATACAATGTGATTTATCTAAATGACGCTATAAAAACCATGTTTGCAGAGGCTGAAAATGCAATCCAATCTGTGGTTTCAGACTTCACTGTACAGGCAGTTTTAGGCGCAAAACTCGATACTCACTTTTCGCACTTCAGTGATTTACTAAACCAGTTTGATGATCAACAAAGTAGTATTAAAACAGAGCTTATTATTGCGGGTCATACTTTTAGTATTGTGGCGAGCCCTGTAAATGTTAATGATGAACGCGTAGGTACAGTTATTGAGTGGGAAGATAAAACACAATGGCTTGCACAAGAACAAGAAAAAACACGTATCGCATCTGAAAATGCACGGGTTAAATACGCCCTTGATAGTGTATCTGGTAATGTCATGATCGCAGATCCTGATCTGAATATTATCTATGCCAATAACGAATTAAAAACAATGTTCAATAATGTTGAAGCAGATCTTAAAACTCACATAAACAATTTTGATGCACAAAACCTCTTTACCTTAAGTATTGAACAGTTTTATCTTGAACCAGAGCAACAAAAACACACCTTTGAGGCACTAACAAGTACATACCGTAGCACAGAGCATATAGGTAACAGTGTCTTTGCACTCACGGCAAATCCTATTTTTGTTGATAATCATCGCATTGGCACCGTCCTTGAGTGGGTTGATAGGACTGCTGAAGTAAATATAGAAAAAGAGATAGACACAATAGTTCATGCTGCATCGCACGGCGATTTAAGTAAAAAAATAGATATTCAGGGTAAATCAGGATTTTTTGAAAAACTGAGTACCGGATTAAACTTACTCGTAGAGACCGTAGAAGTTTCTGTTAACGATGTAACCTTAATGCTTGGTGCAATGGCACAAGGGGATTTATCAAAACGTATAACCAATGAGTACGCTGGTACGTTTGGTCAATTAAAAGAAGATACCAATGCAACTGCAGATAAATTAACCGAAATTATTTTTGGTATCCGCTCTGCTGCTAACAGTATTTCTCAAGGTGCTAACGAGATAGCTCAAGGTAATGCTGATTTAAGTCAACGTACTGAAGAGCAAGCAAGCAGTTTGGAACAAACTTCTGCAAGCATGGACGAAATAACTGAAATAGTGCAACAAAGTGCGGTCCGTTCAGAAGAGGCTAACGATCTCGCCCAAGAAGCAAAAGAACGAGCGGAATCAGGGGGCAATATTGTTAGCCAAGCAGTTAGTGCGATGCGCGAAATAAACGACTCAAGTAAAAAAATTGCCGAGATTATTTCTGTGATTGACGAAATAGCCTTTCAAACAAACTTACTAGCATTGAATGCCGCCGTAGAAGCCGCAAGAGCGGGTGAACAAGGTCGAGGGTTTGCAGTCGTCGCTGGTGAGGTAAGAAACTTAGCACAACGTTCATCTAGTGCAGCAAAAGGTATTAAAGATCTCATTCGTGATAGTCAGGTCAAAGTTGCCGAAGGCACCGAGCTGGTCAATCGTTCGGGTGATACATTACGCGAAATAGTCGAATCCAATGCTAAAGTCCGCGATATGATGCAAGAGCTTGCAGAATCAGCGAGACATCAATCTGATGGTATACGACAAATAAACTCAGCCGTTACTCAAATGGATGAAATGACGCAACAAAACGCAGCACTTGTCGAGGAGGCTGCCGCTGCCGGTGAATCAATGGCAGAACAAGCAAGAGGAATGAATGAAACAGTTGATTTTTTCAGAACTTAAACGAACCATTTAAAGGCTTTGAGTATAATTATGCAACAGAGCCCATTGAGCTTTTAAAATTGATATTCGCAATCTTTGGGCTATTTAATCGCGGCACGGAGTTTGTAATACAACCCTAAAAAGCTCCCCCTAATAACACCTCTCTTTTAAAGTAAGGTGTTATTAGGATACTTGCTTCAGACATCTAACTATATGCTTTAATAAAACGTGATACGCAGTCTTGAATATACGTATCAGGTGGTAACTCTCCTTCTTTAGCCTGGCCTAAAGCATGGCGCATTTTCCAATCCCCTTGTGTCATGCCTAATAACTGTAAAGTAGCAAATGTTGAATTTTCAATATTGAGCAAGCCCTCTTGCGCCATACACTGCAAGCAGGTTTCAACTTGCTGTAGCACCATTTTTGGTGCTGCTTCATAGAAGAACACACCTAACTCTGGGTATTCATCTTTATGTGCAACACATGTGTCGTACACTCTCAGCGCTTCTGGCGAAAAGACTAAAGCAATAAAATTAGTCACTACTCGTAAAAGATTCGATTCAACACTTTGTCCGACATCAAATTGTTCTTTTCGTAAATTAGACGATGAACAATGTGCCGTTATTGTTTCAACAAACAAGTTATTTTTATCTTTAAAGTGGCTATAAACAGTTTGTTTAGAAACCTCAGCCAATTTAGCAATTTGATCCATGCTGGTATTAGGAAAGCCTTTATCCATAAATAATGTGGTTGCAGCTTTAATAATCTGCTGTCGTTTTTGTTCTGAACGGCTCAGGGTCGTTATTTCCATTATCACCTCAAATCAAACTAGACAGTCTAGTTTGATTGGTTTATATTTATTCAAAATTAGACTCATTAGTCCAATTCTAAATCATTCTGCGTGTGTAGCAAAGTGCTGCACGTTTAATACGTATGTAATACAGGCTCATTTAGCGTGACTACAATATGGATATACCGATGAAAAAACACCTGTTTGGAGCAATAATTTTACTTGCCCCCTTTTTAAATAACGCTCAAAACCTTGTCCATGTGGCAGCTTACACGGTAAAAAAACAAGCTGGCTATAATCAAACGCGCATGCTCAGCGGTCAAGTTATTAAACAACATGACGCCAAATTGAGCTTTGAATTTCCGGGTAAGATTGAACAAATATATTTTGACCAAGGGCACACAATTAAACAAGGTGAGGTCATTGCACGTCAAGATACACAGCTTTTAGCCATTGAAAAACAAAAACTACACGCCCAAAAACAACGAACTCAAGCACAGCTTACATTAGCTAAACTGGAAAAAAACCGTTTAATAGAGCTTGATAAAAAAAATTACTCGGCCACCTCCGCCCTTGATCAAGTTAAAACGAATATCGCAGTACTTAATGCCGAACTCACAGGAATAGAAGCAAGTTTAAATGAAGTAAGTATTCGCACTCAAAAAGCGCATTTAACAGCTCCCTTTAATGGTATTTTAGGCCAACGCTTTGCATCACAAGGCGAGATTGTCGCAGCAGCTACACCCATTGTTCGTTTAATCGAAAACCAACACGCGCAAGTAAGCATAGGTATTCCACTCACATTAAAAAGTACCATTAAAAATAGCATGGATATTGAAATAGCAGGGCAAACCTTTGCAGCACAATCACTCAGTAAAGGTGCGAGTATCGACTCACGAACGCAAACCTTAACCATGCGCTTTTCATTACCTAACCACGCAGTGGTTTACTCCGGTCAGTTAGCAAAATTAGCACTGCATCAATATCAACAACAAACCGGTTTTTGGGTGCCACTAGATGCCCTTGCAGATGGTATTCGTGGTACTTGGCAAGTTTACCAAATTACAGACAACATTTTAAAACCTATCATAGTTCAACTTTACTATGCTCATGATGGTTACGCATTTATTGGTGCGCCACTGCAAGATGGCGATCAAATTGTAGCCAATGGCATGCATAAGTTATCAGCCAATATTTTAGTTAATATTGTTGAAAATAAACCGACTAAGGTGTTGTGATGATCCAGTATTTATTTAACCATGGCCGCTTTCAGGCGTTACTGGTTGCGTTGCTTATTGTTAGTGGTTTAGCCGCAATTAATGGCCTACCGCGTACTGAGGATCCGCGTATATCGAATCGTTTAGCTATTGTTACCACAGCATTACCCGGTGCCAGTGCCGAGCGTGTGGAAGTTCAAGTCAGTGAAAAAATCGAACAACGACTTAAATCACAAGCCGAAGTAAAACATGTATCGTCTATTTCTCGCCCAGGATTGTCGGTCATTACCGTCGAATTAAAAGATGAGATAACCCATGCACCACCGGTTTGGTCACGGATGCGTGATTTACTCGGTGATGTTCGCAGTCAACTTCCCGAAAACGCTGCACAGCCGCTACTTGATGACGAGCGCGGTTACGCTTACACCCGTATTGTATCTGTTAATGCACGCGACGACTCTATTACAATGGCAACACTTAATCGCTACGCTAAAGAGTTACAAAACCAATTGCGTAACGTCTCCGGCGTTGAGCTTGTACATATATTTGGCCAAGCCGAAGAAGAAATTCGTGTTACTGTCGATCAACAAAAAGCCAGCCTTGCTGGTATTTCGCAAGCTCATATTCATGCAGCAATAAAGGGCGCTGATGCAAAAGTGGCTGCGGGCACATTAACCAATGATAAGTCACAAATGCAAATAGAGGTTACAGGTGCTTTTGATTCTGTTGCACGTATTGGTGCAATTCCCGTCAGTAGTAATCACACTGCTAGCCAATATCAACTCTCTGATATCGCAGACATATCACGCACAATTAAAACCCCAGTCAGTGAAATTGCATTAATTGATGGTAAACCAGGCCTATATATCGCCATTCGTATGTTACCTAAATTACGTATTGATAAATTTTCAGATAAAATCGATGTCGTTGTACAACAATTTGAGCTAGAACTGCCCAATCAAATTGAACTACAAAACATTTTTGATCAACGTGGTTATACCCAAGAACGCTTAGGTGATTTACTCGGTAATATTGCCGTAGGTTTTATACTTATATTAGCTGTATTATTTATTACCTTAGGCTTCAAAGCCGCGTTAATTGTAGGTACTGCATTACCGCTCACGGTATTATTCACCCTGGTAAGCATGCACTTATATGGTTTACCCATCCACCAAATGTCAGTCACCGGTTTAGTTGTTGCGCTGGGGATTATGGTTGATAACGCCATTGTGATCACTGATGCAGTACAGCGCTATCGTCAGCAAGGACTCAATGCTATTGCTGCAGTTGAAAAAGCCGTGGCACATTTTTGGCTACCGTTACTTGGCTCAACCCTCACCACGATTTTAGCGTTTGCACCTATTGCTTTGATGCCCGGTGCTTCAGGAGAGTTTATTGGCGGCATCGCCCTAAGCGTGATTTTTGCGTTGATTGGTTCGTACATAATTTCCCACTCATTGGTTGTGGTATTTGCTGGGCAATTTATAAATAACGAGCAACGAACAGGCATATTTTATCAAGGTATACGCACACCAAAGCTCAGTAAACGCTTTGCAGCTACATTAAAATATAGCCTAGCAAAACCAAAACTCACATTGCTGCTAGTGTTTATATTTCCCGTTGCTGGCTTTTTCGGTGCAGGGCAACTCACCGAGCAATTTTTCCCGCCTTCAGACCGCGATATGTTTCAAATTGAAGTGCACTTTGCCCCGCAAGTAAGTATTGAATCCACCCGTCAAGCAATCAAAGAAATGGACGCCCACATTCGCAAGTCACAAGGAATAGAAAAACTTGATTGGATGATAGGCACAAATTTCCCAAGCTTTTATTACAACATGATGCAGCGTAACCGCGGCGCAAATAATTACGCGCAAGCGATGGTCAAAGTCACCGATTTTAGGCGTGCTAATGAATTGATCACCGCGTTACAACATCAGCTAGACAGTGAGTTTCCACATGCGCAAACACTGGTAAGAAAACTCGAACAGGGCCCACCATTTAATGCGCCAATTGAAATGCGAATTTACGGACCTAATCTCGATACTTTGGCCGATCTCGGGCAACAGTTACGAACCCAATTAATCGCCCATAACGATATAACTCATACCCGGCCAACACTCTTATCTGGCTCACCAAAACTGTGGCTAAATACTGATGAAGCCGCTCTTACTCATGCAGGACTGAGCCTCAGCGGTATGGCAACACAATTGCAAAGCCAGTTTAATGGAGTGGTCGTAGGTAGTATTATTGATAACACAGAAACCGTCCCTGTCCGCGTTAGAGTCGCGGATAACCGCAGAGACGATATTAGCTCCTTATTTAGTACGCAATTAAATACAGCAGCCAACGCCACTCAATTAAACACTACACAGCCGCTATTGGTTGAATCATTTGCCAGTGCAACATTAAGCCCATCTCGCGGATCTATAGCTCGTCGCGATGGTGAGCGAGTTAACATTATCGAAGCCTATTTAGCAACCGGCGTATTACCGCAAACGGTATTGAATGATGTAACCGCAACAATTGCACAATCAGGCTTTGTGTTACCTCATGGCTACAGACTAGAGCTAGGTGGTGAATCACAAAAACGCAATGAGGCGGTCGGTAAATTACTCGGGCAAGTGGGTATTATAGTAGTGTTATTGATCACCGTGCTGGTTATGTCATTTAACTCATTTACGACCACCGCATTGATTTTAATCAACGCCTTGCAAGCAGCTATGCTTGGTTTGCTTAGTGTATTTATTGCCGGCTACCCGTTTGGTTTTACTGTAATCATCGGTTTATTAGGTTTAATGGGATTGGCTATTAACGCTGCTATTGTCATTTTGTCAGAGCTCAACTCGCTTCAAGCACTTACTGACAAGAGCAAAATCGTTGCCGCTGTAATGACTTGCTCACGCCACATCAGCTCTACCACTATCACCACCGTTGGTGGTTTTTTACCGTTAATACTTGCTGGCGGAGGCTTTTGGCCACCATTTGCCGTTGCCATTGCAGGTGGAACGGTGTTGACAACAATGCTATCGTTTTATTTTGTCCCTGTGGCGTATTATTTGCTGTCTAAGCGAAAAGTACATCAAAGCCAAGTAGTCCCTTAACTTCTAAGTAAAATCTGTACGTTATGGCACATTTATTGTTCGTAACGTACTATGGCGCAAATAACACACCGCTTTAAAAGGTGACTATTAGCCTACTAATTGTCACCTACTTAAAAATTTATTCATAATAATAAAGTGAGCTATTTTCATTATTATGATCATAAACCTCAAATTGTTTACTTGCATTTATTGCTGGGTGTTCAATAATATAGCTATAGCTTATTTAAAAAAGTGCTCCGAGTGATCTTTTTAAAACATAATCAATTTTATTCATTTGTGTGGCGCATATTTTTTTCTTTCTTTTTACTCGCGACTTTATTCAATAACTCTGTAACAGCTGCACCATCAATACATGGTACAAAACTTACCGACTTTAAATACGCACAACCTTTATTTACAACAATTGATGACAACGCAAAGATTGTTAATGGCGCTATAACAAGTGGGATTGAGGCTAATAACGGCATTTTCTGGTTTGGCACCCAAAATGGATTAGTGAGTTTTGACGGCGTCAGCTTTACGCGTTTTGAACATCAACCCGGTAATAAAAATTCCCCCGCAGCTGATTACATAGTAGCTATAGCTCAAGATCAAGACGGGGGCATATGGTTAGCAACCCGTACTTCTGGTTTAACCCGCTTTGATCCTATTAGCAATGAATTCATTCACATCAGTACTCAAAGCCAAAACATGGCATTGATGAGCAATACCTTACGCACGCTTAAAATAGACAGCAATAACCAATTGTGGGTAGGCCATGAGTTAGGTGTAGAAAAGCTCGATCTTAATTCAAAACAAAGTACTCATTATATTTTGCCCACACAAGGGGAGATCACATATCACTTTTTTGAAACTAACGATGGCGCTATTTGGGCATGCTCAACTAAAGGTGTGTTTGTAAAGGGTGTAAATGATACTCATTTTTCAAGTATTTCTCAGTTAAAAAACTTAGACATACGTTCAGTATACCAAGACCCGACGGGGACATATTGGCTTGGTAGTCGAAGTGGTTTATGGTTTTGGGATGGTGTAAGCGATCCTGTTTCAGCGAGTAGTGACAATTCACACGTTAATAGTAATGCTTATGTACGCTCTATTATTGCCTTAGATAACAACCAAGTGTGGGTTGCAACTTACGGTGAAGGAATTTGGGTATTTAACCTAGAAACAAAGCAATGGTTAAATACCTACAAACATGATCCTTCAGTTGCAACAAGTTTAGTTTATGATGAAATTGGCACTTTATTTTTAAGCAAAAATGGAACAATTTTAATAGGCACTTGGGGGGCTGGCCTACAAATATTGAATAGTAATACCGTGAATAATTTTGCAATGCTTCGCTATACTTTACTCCATGATAAAGGCTTAAGCTATGCTAATGTCCGCACAATTTTTGAATTAGAAAATGGCACAATACTTGTCGGTACTACGGGCAATGGTGTTGATGTTATTGAACCTAAAAATGGCCGGTTAAAAACAATTAACTCTGATCTCTCAGGTAAAAAAATCAGCAACGTCGTATCCCTTGCTGAGCAGAAGGATGGGACTTTATGGGCGGGAACAACATCGTCAGGGCTGGTAAAAATACATTTGAAAGAAGGTCATTTCTCACAATTAGAACTCACAGGGTTAGAGAAAGGCGCTATTTTGCGACTGTTGGTGCTCAATGATCAATCTCTAGCCGTTGGGACAGCTAAAGGTGTATGCATTATAAAACGAGGTAGTCGTCATTGTGAATCTTTGATAAAAAAATTAGACGGCAAAAAGATGAATGATACCGTTACGTCCATGATTCAAGATAACGCTAGTTCGCTTTGGATCGGTAGCCATAATGGCCTTTATCGTAAAAGAGCGGATCAAACTGTGCTTGATCACTTCCAAACAGATAACTTATCACAAGGACTTAGTCATAATTACGTATTAGGGATGGTAGTTGATCAAGCAAATAATATGTGGCTCACCACCAGCACTGGTTTTGACAAAGTGACTGATTTGGAGCAAATACAACCAATATTTAATCAGATGAAAGGCGAATTTCCAATCGGTAAGCAATCACCTGGTGCTAATATGCTGATTGATAAAGATCAACGAATTTGGAGTGCCACTAGTATTATTGATTTATCGACAAAGCAGTTTCGCCTTCTAAATAATGGCTACGGTGTAGACGTTGGGGTTGCTTGGTTAGGATCGTATACTAAATTGCGCAGTGGGTTAATGGTATTTGGCGGTACAAAGGGCGTGCTTATAGTCGACCCAAATAAGTTTCCTTTTTCTATTACTCCGAGTAAATTAAATACAGTACGTCTAAAGGTCAATGGCGAATCAGCCCCTTTATCTCGCTTAAATAACTTCATCTTAAAACCTGAGGAGGCAAGTTTTAATATACAGATAGCGGTCAATGAATTACTTCACAAGTCACTTGTTTACGAATACCAATTATTACCAGATCAGCCTCAATGGCGACTTATTGATGCCGATGCTCCTTACGTACAATTAAGTAAGCTTTCCCCACAAGACTACACCCTAACAACACGGGCATATTATAAAAATAATACAGCACAGATCTCCCCTTCAGTACTCTCTTTTACTGTACAACCGACGTTAATACAAACACTGTGGTTTCGTTTATTAATTGTGGGTATTTCACTCATAATTTTGGGGCTCATTTTTCGCTGGAGAATTGGTATAGTCAAGGCTAAGGCAATAAAGCTTGAAGAGCTTGTCAGTCAACGTACACGCGAAATACAAGTAATTAATCAAATCGGACAACAATTCACACTCCAATTACTCTTGGATGAATTACTCAATGATATATACGCACAAATCAATGAAATTTTTCAAGCCGATCGTTTTGGAATTGGTATTATCAATAATGATAAAAATTGTTTAGAATTTAACTATGCAGTTGAGCGTGGGGTTCGTTACGTTGCTTATGAACGTTCAATGGAGGAACCAGGACAACTTGCTGTCTATGCCGTTGAACACAATCAATCTGTATTAATAAATGACTACGACACTCAGTTTCACCACTATTACCCTGAACAAGATAATGCTAATCATCAACTACACAGTGGTAGCAAAGAAATAAAAGCATTATCAATGATGTATGTTCCGATGCAACATAACGGAAAAATGCTGGGTGTAATTAGTATTCAAAGTGTTAAGCCCAATAGTTACCATGCACATGATTTAACATTACTAGAAAGCTTAGCGTCATATGTAACAATCGCATTGTCCAATGCACAGTCTCATCAGCATTTATTGGAAATGCACCAAACATTACAAAATAATATTGAAGAATTAAAACATACCCAAGAACAGCTAATAATGCATGAAAAAATGGCTCAATTAGGACAATTAGTTGCAGGGATTGCGCATGAAGTAAACACCCCTATTGGAATAACCATTACTGCTTCTAGTATATTACAAGATTATACGCATCAATTGCAAAAGCACTTTTCGGCGAATACTTTATCTCGCAGTATTTTTAACCAATATTTTGAGCGCGCGGATCAAAGTTTAATACTAATAAAAACAAACGCAGAACGTGCCGCAGAGTTAGTACAAAGATTTAAACAAATTGCCGTAGAGAACTCCTTTGAAATAGCTGAATCAATAAACATAGAAGAGTTTATTTACGACATAATCAAAAGTCATACAAGCACAATTGCAGCAAAAAAAGTTCAAGTAGATATAAATATTGTAAATAAAGGAAAACTGATTAGTTGCCCTAACGCTTTAAGTCAGGTTTTGTTTTGCATAATAAACAACAGCTTAACACATGCATTTAATGATGTGAGCAACAAGGTAATTCATTTCAAAATTGAGTTCACACAAACGCAATGCTTAATTGACATTGCAGATTCTGGAGTGGGTATTGCAGCTGATGCAATAGATAAAATTTTTGATCCGTTTTATACAACAAACCGATCACAGGGGGGAACAGGTTTAGGTTTAAGTATCGCGTTTAATTTAATGCATCAGGTTTTACAGGGCACTATTGAATGCGAAAGTGAAATAGGAGTTGGCACTACTTTTTCATTATGTCTACCAATAAATATACGTCACAACCTTGAACATGAAGGTCAGTAGTACATCTTTCCCTTATTCATTTAATTGAACAATTAAGCAATAAGACTATACAAGTATTTGCTGTGCTAATGAACTTTGCAAAACCCCATGCTGATATTTAGTTTTATAAAAAACAGACTCTAACACTTGTTAGAGCCGATTATAAAGCCTTTAAAAATCTATCGGCTAGCTAAAACAATCAACATTAAATATATAAAGAGCTTTCATTTTTACTCGGTTACGACAGGCATCGCTTTTACAGGTGCTTCGTCACTCAGTAAATATTTATCAAGCCACTGCTCTTGCTCCCAAAGTACATGCAGCAAACTCTTACGAGCACGATATCCATGCGCTTCATAAGGCAACATCACTAAACGGGCATCTTTACCTAACCCTTTTAGTGCGGCATACAT
>NZ_JABEPJ010000033.1:0-27852 GCF_013002825.1 Pseudoalteromonas sp. NEC-BIFX-2020_002 | reverse complement strand
TGATAGTGTAGCATTTGTTATGTGAAAGTAGGTCATCGCCAGGCTCCAAATAAAGAAAGCCCGACTCATAGAGTCGGGCTTTTTTACGTCTGCAGGAAAGTGAAAAAGTGAGCAAGGTGCAAGGTGGCGAGTGTCGCTCAGGCGTTCATCTGAAAGCAACACACCTCCATATATCGGTTGTCGCGATAAATCACGACCTACTGTTTTGCAATCAGCGTGCGGGTATTTTATTGTAGGTCAGGCTTTAACCTGAAGGCATGTAGCATATTCCCCAGAGCTATACATATCCACGATTCATGATAGATCACGAGCTACAGTTTGTGCGAAGTGAATTTAAAGATCGATGTTTCTATCAGTGTAGAAAATTGTCCAATTAAGCATGATGATATCTGATAAAATTATGGGAATGATAGCTCGTGATTTTTGGGACTTCTATGACGCCTTTTACTAGTCGCATTTATTTGTTACGCCATGGTGAAATTGTTGAGCAAGATGTATTAGCTGGAGGGACTGATCTTTTATTAAGTGATGTTGGTTTTTCACAGTTGAGTCAAGCATGCAAATACTTAACTGATGTTGAATTGGTGCAAAGTTCAACATTAAAACGTTGTAGTGAATTTGCCACACAATTTTCTCACAACCATCAAATTCCTCTTTTACTTACTGATGATATCCGGGAGTTTAATTTTGGAGATTGGGATGGCCGTAAGTATGATGAATTGTGGGAGCTGACGCATTCTCCTAGTATTGGTGATTTTTGGCAAAGCCCTTGGTTAGTCACACCGCCTTGTGGTGAAAATATGGCTGACTTTTATCAGCGAGTATTTCTTTGGTGGCAAAGGTTATTGATGAATATTGTAAATAATCATACGCATAAGCAATTAGTAATTACGCATGCGGGGGTGATTAAGCAATTATTAGGCATTATATGTGAGCTACCAAAAGAATCTAATCAGCAGAATATGTTTGCTGTAGGCTACGGTAAATTTGTTTGTGTTGAGATTTATATTGATAATATGGGTAAAGCGTGGCCAAAAATTGTGTTTTAGAATGCTATTTAGTAGTTTTTAACTGCCTAGATAGATATTAATTGAAATATTTACTCACCTGCCCATAATAGAGTCTTATGTATTTTGGAATGAGGTGAGAGTCCTCAACTGTACCCGCAACTGTAAGTCACGTCAGTGATAAGTCAGATACAAAATACGTTAATTTGAACTAAATGAGCGGGTTAACTCTTCTATTATCATCCTATTGGTAAGTAGTGTATTGGGTTTCCTATCGCCAGAGAGAAAAATACATTGCAATCACCTGTAGTAACTCAGCCACCATTACTTAAAGTCACAGAATTATGCTGGTCAGTGGGTAATACCACTATTTTGCAAAATATAGCTTTTGCTATCAAACCAGGTCAATTTGTTGGTTTACTGGGTCCTAATGGTGCGGGTAAATCGAGCCTGCTGCGTTGTTTATATCGTTATAGCAGACCAGGCAGTGGCGAGGTTACCTTTGCCGGACAGAACATCTGGCAATTAAGTGCAGATGAATATGCAAAGCAAGTTTCAGTGGTACTGCAAGAAACACCTTCGCAATTTAACTTATCCCTTTATGATGTTGTAAGTCTTGGGCTTACACCCCACAAAAGCTTATTTAGTTCTACAACCAAAGCGGATAAGCAAATAATATTACAGGCGATCGAACAAGTTGGCTTGAGTCATCATTGTAAACAATCGTTTGACTCTCTTTCTGGTGGCGAAAAACAACGAGCATTGATCGCTCGTTCTATTGTGCAGGGACCCAAACTACTCATTATGGATGAGCCTACTAGTCATTTAGATATTAAATATCAAATTCAACTAATGGAATTGGCAAAGTCTCTTAATGTGACCGTTTTAGCGTCGTTTCATGATCTTAATTTAGCTGCCAGCATGTGTGATGAGTTGCTGGTGATTAAACAAGGTAAATTAGTTGCAACAGGTACTCCAGAGCAAGTGATCACGGAAAAAATGCTGAGTGACGTATTTGGTGTCTGTGCTGAAGTATCAGCACATCCACAGAGTGAACAATTAAAAAAAGTAATTCCGCGAATCACCTACTTTTATGGCTATCAAGGGGGTAGTGCTAATGCAAAAAAATAATTATGCTGCTGTGATCGTTACTTTATTTTTTGGTTTTACGAGCATTTTTATTGCACTTAGCTTTGGTGCTGCGCCAAGTAAGTTCATTGATGTGTACCATAGCCTTATAGGGCAAGGGCATGACCCCTTTATTGAAAGAATTATCTGGCAACTACGGATGCCACGTACCTTATTGGCTTTTTTAGCAGGGTCTGGCTTAGCGATTGCTGGGTTAATTTTGCAGACGGTTACACGTAACCCATTGGCTGATCCATATTTATTTGGTATTTCATCAGGGGCATCGTTTGGTGTGGTGTGTTTTATGACAATTACTGGTATCAGCGCTGGTATTTCCATGTCTGCAGCTGCGTTTGTTGGCAGTTTATTTACGATGTTATTACTGGTGTTTATTGCTGGGCGGGCTAGTCGTGGACAGGTTGAAACCATGTTGTTAGCAGGCGTTGCCTTATCGTTTTTATTCAGCGCATTTACCAGTTTACTACTTTATTTTAGTGATCCTCAGGCGATAACCGCAATTTTATTTTGGACGCTAGGTAGTTTTGCTCGTGCTCAGTGGGCCACGCTCTGGTTACCTGCTTTAGTTATTTTAAGCTGTACAGCGATAATGATGGGTTTTCGTCGTCAGCTCAATGCTATGTTATTGGGTGATGAAAGTGCCGTGACATTAGGTATACAGGTACAACGGTTTCGCTTATTAATGTTAATACTGAGCTCATTGATCACTGCTGTGCTTGTTGCCATGTGTGGTGGAATTGGTTTTGTCGGTTTGATGATCCCGCATATTGTGCGTTTTTTTGTTTCCCAAGGTACGCCCAGTGGCTTAATGATGACAGCTTTAGCTGGCGGCATATTCATGGTTTGGGTTGATGTGTTGTCGCGCATTTTACTTACGAATCAAGAGTTACCTATTGGGGTGATCACGTCTGCGATCGGCAGTATTTTCTTTTTATCATTACTTTATTTTCGCAAGCGAGAAAGCTAACCAATGTTCAATATACCGAGAATAGCTAACCAATTTAGCCACATAATCGCTGATAAAATAAATCAAAAAACTAAACCACTTGGCGCACTTGGACAGCTAGAGCAATGTGCCACGCAATTGGTTACTATATTTAGTCAAAAAGTATCAAGTGAAGCTGCCTTTAAAGCATTTACCCCTGTTATTAATAAACCTACTTTGCTTGTTTTTGCAGGCGATCATGGCGTTGCAGCGCATGGTGTATCAATAGCACCCAGTGATGTTACTTCACAAATGGTCACTAATTTTGTCAGTGGTGGTGCAGCAATTAACGTATTTTGCCAACAGTTAGGCTGGCTGTTAGAAGTGGTTGATTGCGGTATTTTACACCCAGTAGCTTCACCAAGTGTGCATAATTGTCGTTTAGGCAGCATTACACAGCCGCTTAATACAAATATGGCGATGTCAATTGAGCAGGTATATCGAGGTTTTGATAATGCCAAACAACTTGTAAAACAGCTTAGCCTTAAAGGCTGTAATACCGTTGCGTTTGGAGAGATGGGCATAGGTAATACAACCAGTGCCGCGGCTATTATGGCTGCGATGCTTAAATTACCCGCACAACAATGTGTAGGTAAGGGCACAGGTGTAAGTGATGATATTATTGAGCGAAAAATTGCAGTTGTAGAGCAAGCACTCATATTACATAAGTCACAATTTGCAGATCCAATTACCTTGCTTGCGGCATTAGGTGGGTTTGAAATTGTGCATATAACAGGTGCAATGTTAGCAGCTGCTGAGCAGGGTATGGCAGTGGTGGTTGATGGCTTTATTTGTAGCGCTGCGGCTATGATTGCAATAAATATAAACCCCACAGTTAAAGAGTATTTAATATTCGCTCATTGTTCAAACGAGCAAGGTCACCGATTAATGTTAGATACACTTAACGTTAAATCATTGCTGCAACTTGATTTGCGTTTAGGTGAAGGCTCAGGCGCTGCGTTAAGTTTACCGTTACTGCAAGCGTCACTGGGTTTTTATAATCAAATGGCTAGCTTTGCTGATGCTGGTGTGGAGCAGGTTGTTAGTTAATGCACTCTAATCTAGATGAAAACAAAGTAACGCAATGGCAGTTACTGTTATTAGCAATCAGTTTTTTAACTCGAATACCTGTTGAATTGCGCTTTGATGTGAGTACTGCGCACTTAAACCAAGCAAGTCGTTATTTTGCTTTGGTTGGTTTGTTACTCGGTGGATTATTAGCGCTTAGTTACTGCGTTTTTCAGTTGCTGTTCCCGCTATCAATTAGCATCCTGTTAATGATGGCAATAGGATTGCTGTTAACGGGCGCTTTTCACGAGGATGGTTGGGCTGATGTGTGGGATGGTTTTGGTGGCGGTTGGCAGGTAGAACAAAAACTTACCATCATGAAAGATAGCCGTCTTGGCACTTATGGCGCAGCAGCATTGTTTATAATACTGCTGATTAAATTTCAGAGCCTACTCTTGCTTAGTAACTCATTATTGGGTGTATTAAGTGCAATTTTACTCGGGCAATGTTTAAGCCGTATGGTGGCAACGAGTTTAATTATAAGCATGGATTACGTTAGTGAAGATGCCACTTCAAAAGTAAAACCGCTGGCGATGCACTTATCCAACTCTAGTTTAATTATTTTACTGTTAACCGCAGCAGTTTTGCTGGTGAGTTTAATCGCTGCAAGTCTTGTGTTATGGCAAACCGCGTTAATACTCATTGCGGTATTATTGATCTTAAGAGTGATTTTAATCCGCTGGTTTAAACGCCAGTTAGGTGGATATACCGGTGATTGTTTAGGTGCAGCGCAGCAACTAAGTGAAATTGCGATTTACTTAACGTTGGTGAGTGTACTATGAACGCTAATCATACGCTTATTTTAGGTGGGGCTCGCAGCGGTAAGAGCCGTTTTGCAGAGCAGCTTGCACAGCAAAGTAATAAGCCTGTAATTTACCTTGCTACAGGTCAAGCACATGACGTTGAAATGCAAACTCGTATTAAGCATCACCAGCAACAACGCCCTACAGATTGGCAATTAATTGAAGAGCCAATTACGCTGGCTGCAACACTTCAAACACACAGTAGCAAAAATAATTGCATCTTAGTTGATTGCTTAACTTTGTGGCTGAGTAACTGTTTATGCAGCGGTCGAAGTGATTGTTGGGATGAACAAAAAACGGCATTTCTAAATATTTTTGATAATTTACCCGGGCAAGTCATTTTTGTGAGTAACGAAGTTGGTCATGGGATTGTACCGCTTGGCGAACTTAGTCGTCAGTTTGTTGATGAGTCTGGCTGGTTGCATCAAGCGATTGCAGTAAAAGCTGCGCGTGTTGAATTTATAATGGCAGGTCTTGCCTTAACACTTAAAGGGCAGTCATGATGAAAACATTAATGATACAAGGGACAACCTCTGATGCAGGTAAAAGTACCTTAGTCGCGGCACTGTGTCGAGTATTTGTAGATCAAGGTATTAAAGTTGCTCCATTCAAGCCGCAAAATATGGCGTTAAATAGCGCCGTAACTGAAGATGGTGGCGAAATTGGGCGTGCCCAGGCACTACAGGCAATTGCCGCTAAAGTGCCGCCACGCGTTGATTTTAACCCTATTTTACTCAAACCAAACAGTGATACTGGCGCACAAGTGATTATTCACGGTAAAGCGATTAGTAACATGGAAGCACAGGCGTACCACGATTATAAAAAAGTCGCTATGGATGCGGTACTTACCTCGCAACAACGCTTAAGCGAAGAGTTTGAGTTATTAGTTGTTGAAGGCGCGGGTAGCCCTGCTGAAATTAACTTACGTGCTGGTGATATAGCTAACATGGGTTATGCAGAAGCGGTTGATTGCCCTGTAATAATAATTGCAGATATTGACAAGGGCGGCGTGTTTGCACACTTAGTAGGTACTTTGGCACTGTTAAGTGAGTCAGAGCAAGCAAGAGTAAAGGGTTTTGTTATCAACCGTTTTCGTGGTGATATCGCATTACTGCAAAGCGGCCTTGATTGGCTTGAAGAGTATACGAGTAAACCTGTATTAGGTGTATTACCGTATTTGCACGACTTAGCCCTTGATGCTGAAGATGCGGTCGCGATTGATAACCAAGTTAGCCAAGCAAAAATTAGAATAGCCGTTTTGCTATTGCCGCATATTAGTAATCATACTGATTTTGATGCACTGCGCTTAAACACCCAAATTGATATTAATTACATTCGTCATACTCAAATGATCCCTGATGTTGATCTAATTATCATTCCCGGTAGTAAAAATGTGATCAGTGATTTGGCCTTTTTAAAAAATGAAGGGTGGGGGGAACAAATTAAACGCCACTTACGTTACGGTGGCAAGTTACTCGGTATTTGTGGCGGTTTACAAATGTTGGGTAGCGATATTTATGACCCTAAAGGTGTTGAATCAAGCCAAGCACATTGCAAAGGGTTAGAGCTTGCTGAGTTTATTACTGAGTTAGGGCAACAAAAGGTGCTAACGCAAGCTGCAGGTATTATCAATCTGCAAGGGCAACAGGCTAAAGTGGCTGGTTATGAAATTCATGCTGGTAGTAGTCAAGGCCAAGCACTCGAGCGGCCTTTTTTAAAATTTACTCAACACCCTAATAATGTTGCACAAGACGGCTTTATATCAAAAGATGATTGTATAGCGGGTACTTACTTACATGGCTTGTTCGATAGTAGCGAAGCCACGCAATTAATACTCGGTTGGGTCTTACCAAATAGTGGCATTACGCAGTTAATAGACATAGACACACATCGCGAGCAGCAATTAACGCGCTTAGCTGATATGTGTAAAGAACATTTAGATTTAGATAAAATCACACAAATTTACCAAAACTGGGAAGGAGTTAATAATGAGCGATACAAATAACGATAAACACCAACAGCGCCAACAAAAAGTAAAAGATAAAGTGGATGAGCGCATTGCTGCCGCGCAAACAGAAAAAGGCGTTTTTCAGGTTATTACTGGTAACGGTAAGGGTAAGTCAACCTCAGGTTTTGGTACGGTAACACGCTGTGTTGGCCATGGCATGAAAGCCGCAGTGTGCCAATTTATTAAAGGCACTTGGCCATGCGGGGAGCGCAATATATTGCAAGGTGCAGGGGTTGAGTTTGCCATTATGAACACCGGTTTTACGTGGGAGACGCAAAATAAAGAATCAGACACTGCAGCGGCGCAAGCAACCTGGCAAGAAGCTAAACGTATGTTGGCTGATGAATCAATTAACTTAGTATTACTTGATGAAATTACTTATATGCTCACCTATGGCTACATTGATTTAGATGAAGCGTTAGAAGTGATTGCTAATCGTCCGCCAATGCAATCTTTAATCATTACAGGGCGCGGTGCACACCGTAAATTAACAGACTTAGCTGATACCGTCAGTGAAGTACGTAACGTTAAACACGCATTTGATGCCGGTGTAAAAGCGCAAATAGGTTTTGATTACTAATGGTTAGGTTAGTACTTATTTTATTTGTGGCTTTAAATTGTTTTAAGGCGATAGCCCAAACTAATAAGCAGCAGCTTAGAATCGTCGCCCTTGCACCACATATCGTTGAAAACCTATATGAGATAGGCGCAGGGGAGCAAATTGTAGGCACTGTAGAATATGCAGACTTTCCAGCAGCAGCCAATGATATTCCCCGTATTGGCGGCCATCAAGGTATTCAGCTAGAAAAGCTTTTAGCACTGAGACCTGATTTAGTGCTCGCGTGGAAAACAGGCAGCAAAGCCGAAGATTTAGCGCGTATTAAAAGCTTTGGCATTGAGATTTCGTACAGTGATGCCAGCGAAGTGGATAAAGTGCCTAATGAACTGCGTCGCTTAGGTGCACTTACCGGGCGAGAACACGTGGCCGAGCAAGCCGCAATTGAATTTGAACATAAAATTGCTGCTATCAAAGTACAGCATCAAGGTAAAAGTAAGGTGGCGGTATTTTATCAGTTATGGCCTGAGCCGATGATGACGGTGGGTAAAAATACCTGGATCAATCAGTTAATTGAAATTTGCCAAGGTCGTAACGTGTTTGCAAATAGCCGAACCGATTACCCGCAGATCAGTATTGAAAATGTGGTTGTAGCTAAACCCGAGGTAATTATATTACCTGACGAAAAATCACAGCAGCAACAAGCCGTGATTGACTGGTCTCAATGGCCTGAAGTCCCCGCAGTAAATCATAATCTGTTTATTAAAGTTAATGCTGATTTATTGCACCGCTTTACAACCCGCATGCTTGATGGTCTAACAGATATGTGTACTAAAATTGATGATTCTCGTGTTGTAATCAAGGAGGCTTTATGAGTGATTGGCAACGCTTTTTAAAAACTGAGTGTGCAAAACCTTATATGCAAGAAGCACTTGCAGTCGTAGCGACAAAGCGCAGCGAAGACATAGCTGTGTACCCGCCACAGTCGCAGATATTTAGCGCATTTGATGCAACACCGCTGAGTGATATAAAAGTGGTCATACTCGGTCAAGACCCATATCACGGCGAAGGACAAGCGCATGGTTTATGTTTTTCTGTTTTGCCTGAAGTCAGTAAACTTCCGCCTTCTTTAAAAAATATTTATAAAGAACTGGCAACAGACATTGATGGTTTTACCATACCAACACATGGCTATCTACAACGCTGGGCAGAGCAGGGTGTGTTTTTACTTAATACCGTACTCACGGTAGAGAAAGGCCAAGCACATTCGCACAAACACTTAGGCTGGGAGCTGTTTACCGATCAGGTGATTGCTCACATTAATCAACATTGTAAAGGTGTGGTGTTTATTTTATGGGGCGCTCATGCGCAAAAAAAAGGTAAGGGCATTGATAGCGACCGTCATTATGTCTTAAATGGCCCGCACCCATCACCGTTGTCTGCGCATCGTGGTTTTTTTGGTTGTAAGCACTTTTCCACTACCAATCAGCTATTGATACAACAAGGTAAAAAAGCTATTAATTGGCAAGTGTAAAAATCGAATATAAAAAACAAAAGGCCCTTACTTTATCAGTAAGGGCCTTTTAGCTGGTTAGTTGCTACTGCGTTGCTGAATTAAAAATCTAATTCATCAATCGCAATATTGTCTGCAAAAAAATCTAGTTCCTGTAGTTCTTTACGTAATCGTTGCTTATCTTTTAACGCTTCGATTTCGCGCCATTTTCGCTTTTTATTTTTCTGAGAGGTCTTTCTGGTTGTATCAGGACCTTCTAATATTTCTAAAATATCGTCTAGGCTATCCATTAACTTCTCCTATTGAATTTTTTTGAACCTCGAAAATACCTATACCACAGGCCAAACTAAAATAGAATAAAAAAGTGACGTTTATGTTACGAAAAAGTGACGAGTTAATGAATGTTGATTATTTTAGGTATAAAAAAACGCCGCTATAGCGACGTTTAATATTTAACTAAAAATAACACTTAAAAAGAGATTACATCGCTTTAAAGCGTGCCTCTAGTTGCTCTTGAGCATCAGCAAATGAGCGAATACCTTCAGCTAGTTTTTCAGTCGCCATGGCGTCTTGATTATGTAACCAACGGAACTGCGATTCAGTTAATGGTGCTGGCTTTGGCTCTTTAGCAATATCACTTTCCAGTAAATATTCTTGTGCGCCCTCAAGGTTACCTAACTCTTCTAAAAGATTAGGGCTGATTGTAAGCTTGTCACAACCCGTTAACGCGATGATTTCGCCTGTGTTACGGAAACTTGCGCCCATAACCACGGTTTTATAATCATGGCGTTTGTAAAATTCAAAAATGCTGCGTACAGATTGCACACCAGGATCTTGTAGTGGATCTGTTGGTTTTTCCATTCCATTGGCTACGTGCCAATCTAAAATACGGCCAACAAATGGTGATATTAAAAATACGTTAGCGTCGGCACATGCACGCGCTTGCGCATCACTAAACAATAAGGTTAGGTTACACTTAGTACCTTCTTTTTCTAATTGCTCAGCAGCTTTAATACCTTCCCACGTTGATGCAACTTTGATTAAGATTTTATCTTTGCTCACGCCTTCTTTTTCATACAGACTAAGTAAGGTATGTGCTTTAGCAATCGTTGCTTGAGTATCAAATGATAAACGCGCATCAACTTCAGTAGAGATATAACCAGGTACAATTTCACTGATCTCTTTACCAAGCAATACTGCAAAGTAATCACACGCTAATTCTAATTGCTTGTCTGCATCTTGCTCGGTTTCTTTTGCATAGCTAAATGCTTTATCTAAATACGGCTTGTACGCTTCAATCTCGCTGGCTTTAAGAAGTAAAGACGGATTAGTCGTTGCATCTTCCGGTTGATGTTTTTTGATCGCTTCAATATCGCCTGTGTCTGCCACGATAGATGAATGTTGTTTGAGCCTTTGTAGAGCTGAAGTCATTTGCTTTCCTCATTCCAAGCAAGTTAAAAGAAAAATCTACTGTAACTACCTTATACTGCAGCACTGTGACAGTGCTTGATAGGTCTTATGTCCGTATCAGTGAAGAACGAAGATGCAAAGCGCAATAGGCTATGCCAATAAGGTAGGTATCATACCAATCAATTCTCACTAATTGATATAAACAAAACGTGCTTTTCGTTTCATTTAATGTTGAAATTGACATTAAATAATTTCCAAGTCAATAGCTAACTATGATCACTGTTATTTCACCTGCAAAAAATTTAGATTTCGAGAGTAAAGCAAGCACTGATAAATTCACGCAACCTGAGTTACTTGAGCACAGCGAAGAGTTAATGACGGTGTGTCGTGAGTTAACGCCAGCACAAATTGGTAGTTTAATGAAAATTAGCGATAAGTTATCAGGCCTAAACGCTGCGCGCTTTAGCGAGTGGTCTCAACCATTTACTACCGACAACGCCAAACAAGCAGTAATGGCCTTTAATGGTGATGTTTACGGCGGTTTAGATGCAAACACCTTAACCGCAGATCAACTTGATTACGCACAAAGCCATTTACGTATTTTGTCAGGCCTTTATGGGCTATTAAAACCATTGGACTTAATGCAAGCGTATCGTCTTGAAATGGGCACTAAGCTTGATAATAGTCGCGGCAAAAACTTATATGAGTTTTGGGGCAGTGTTATTGCTGATAAATTAAATACCGTTCTTGCTGAGCAAGATAGTCAGTATTTAGTAAACTTAGCATCCAACGAGTATTTTAAAGCCGTTGATAAAAAAAACTTAAATGCGCAAATTATTACCCCGCATTTTAAAGACTGTAAAAACGGTCAATATAAAATTATCAGCTTTTATGCTAAAAAAGCTCGTGGCTTAATGGCACGCTACATCATTGAAAATAAAATCACACAGCTAAGCGATCTTAAACAGTTTACAGTTGATGGTTATTACTACAGCGAAGAAGCAACTCAAAAAGCACTTGAGCCGGTATTTATGCGTGACGAACAAAATTAATTTTTAAACACCACTCTCAATACAAAAAGCCATGCATCGCATGGCTTTTACGTTTTGGCGCTTATTTTGCAATACCTGAGTATATTTTAGAATACTTAAGGTTAAACAATGTTAAAAATACCGTCTATCAGCGATGCCGAAAAACTTATAGAGGAAAAACTCGGAGGCTGGTTTGATATTGTCATCAGCCACATTCCTAACTTTATAGTTGCGGTACTCATTGCAATAATCTTTTCTATTCTCGCACGCTTTTTAGGTTCAATGGTGCGCAAACTATTACGCCGTACACTTGACTCAAAACAAATTGCGGATTTAATGGCATCTATTTTTAAAATGGTTGTGTTGTGTGTAGGTTTATTTGTTGCACTTGATTTTATAGGCCTTAAAGGCACAGTTACCTCTTTGCTTGCGGGGGCGGGTATTGTTGGCCTCGCCATTGGTTTTGCTTTTCAAGATATGACCGAAAACCTCATTGCCGGTATCGCTATGGGGGTCCGCAAACCCTTTAAAACTGGTGATGTTATTAAAACTGATGATGTTTTTGGTACGGTTAAATCAATTAATCTACGCAACACATTAATCGAAAATTTCTATGGTCAGCTTAATTTAGTGCCTAACAAAATCCTTTTTCGTAACGTATTACGTAATTACAGTACGTTAGGTGTTCGTCGTATTGAAGTGCCAGTGGGTATTTCATATGGTGATGATCCTGAGCTGGCAGCTGAAGTTATTGTTAAAAAAATCAATGAGTTTGATTTTGTAATTAAACAAGAAGAGACGGCGGTATACGCCGAGGGTTTTGGCGATAGCAGTGTAAATTTACTGGTTTGGTTTTGGATAAAATACCCTGGCGAAGCTGATTTTATGACGGTACGCCACAAAGCAATTGTTGCTGTTAAACAAGCGCTCAGTGACGCTGATATTAGCATTCCATTCCCAATACGTACGCTTGATTTTGGTATTAAAGGCGGCGAAAAACTCGATGCGATGATTAGTGAAAAAAGAACGGAAAAAAATAGCATGGAGCAGCGCGAAGCTAATTAGTTTAAGCACTGTTAATGTTATTTAATGACTTATAAGCGCGAGTTGTACTCGCGCTTAACTATGTATTATTTACGCAATAGCTACCCATATTTACATAACTTATAGTAGGTAAAGTCTAATATCAGCGAGCATTTCCATACTTTATTTTTTAATTCATTCCTCAAGCTTTCAGTAGACTTTTATTCAATCAGTAACTAGCTTTTAGTTAGTTAAGTGAGGTTTAAATAAATGAACACCAAGAAGCTCAATAGCCAGCAACCCAATAATCCATGTATTCGTCACTGCTGTTTGGATGCTAATGATACATGTATAGGCTGCTTTAGAACCTTAGATGAGATTCTAGCGTGGCACAGCGCCAGACCAGAACAAAAACAGCAAATACTTAACGCATGCCAAAAACGCAAAAATGCCCACTATAAATGAATGTGCTTGCGTCTTTGCCAATGTAAACTTAGCCATCTAAGGATAATATTTACAATTGGTAATAACTTACACTTTTTGGTATTGATAGAAGTCCATACGGTAGGGATGTTTCATATGAAATGTCCGCTGATAAAGCTGTTACACCTCAAAGGTTTATTTGGTGGTAAAGAGTAACCTAAAAAATATGCAATCAGGTAACAGAAGCTTCACGACACCTATTATACGTCTCTTATTAGAATGAGAGTTCAGTAGGGGATTCATTTCCTGTTATAGGTAGGTAGTGTTCAAAAAACCTGAACCTTGTGCTTACTAAATATTCATTGTTCAATACAATATTAATATTTTTTGGCCTTTGCAAGACCCTGAATCTAGAGATTAATTGGAAGTATAAAAAATTAAATGGTAGCGCTGTTGGAGCTTGTGGACGTGTGACTCGATTCTGAAAATTTTAAAAAGGCTAAGAATTTTAAAGTGTCTCAGTATTCACTAACTACGGTGAAATCTTTCACCGAGTATCTTTAGCTCTGTCCCTCTAATCCCTTACTCTCACCTGCATTTTATTTTCTATGATGGCGATGCCTTGCGTGTTCTCTAAAAACTTTTGTGCCAATGCTCTTTCAAACCCTGTTTCGGCTATACCATAAAGTGCTATTTTGTTGCCCTTAACATGTACTTGTAGCTGCGAAATTTTTAAGTTCGGGTTAGTGCGAAGCTTATTAACAGCGAACTGCTGAAGTGTTGGCTGAGTTGATGCACTGCTGACCATTATCGTGCTGGTGGCTGCGCTGACTTGTGTTGCACAGGCTAATAAAAAAATACAGCAAAGCGATATAAGTAACACAGTTTGTTTAAAGCGGTTCATGATTTCCCTCACATTTAGCTTGGTTAGTAATTTTTATGAATTACACACTGTATTACAATAACCATTCCACACTTAACTTGCTGAATATAATCATATTTTTTATTCGTAATTATGTGAATAGGAGATTTTTACATTTTATTCGGTAAAAAATACGGTGATGCTGATCGTGTTATTCTTTATATATATTTATTTGGACTAAGAAATACCTTTAAAAAATAACAATTATTTTACATTTTATTTGTTGCGTTATTTTGACTGATAAATAGATTAAGCATCTTTGAAATCTAAGGATTTTCTTATATTTTATAAATACTCCTTTAATACCAACTGATTATTTACTCTAGTTAAATTTGTTATAATTTTGTATCAACCCGCTTGACAGCGCTGTCAGGCCTGTGTTTCTATTAAAGGGTTGTGAATTAATTGTAAATTCACTGGGCATAGAATTTAAATCCAAGGAATTAAAATGAGAGCGTCAAAAACCCCAACATTTAAGATAACGGCAGTCGCTACGGCGATTTTATTATCAACAGCAGGATCAGCTATTGCACAAGAAGTTGAGTCAGAGCGTTTTATCGTTCATTTAACTGAGCAAACGACTGCAGTACACACTGCTTTTGCCCGTAGCCAAGCACAGGCTGATAATATTAAAAGAGGCTTGATGAGCGATGTTGCATTACAGGCTAACGTTGAAGTAATTCAAACTCTACCCGATATCAATGCAATGGCGGTGGTTTTAACGGCTGATCAAAAAGCGCGCTTATTACAAAGTTCAGAAGTAGCAAGTATTGAAGTGGATCCAAAGCGTTACTTAATGGCTGAGAGCACGCCTTATGGTATCACTATGGTACAAGCTCAACAGCTATCAGATAATCTTACTGGTAATCAAAAAGTATGTATTATGGATACTGGTTATACACTTAACCACCCTGATTTACCAAGTACAGGGATCACGGGTAGCGATGGCTACGGTGCTAATAATACAGGCAATTGGTACAACGATGGTAATGGCCACGGTACACATGTTGCAGGTACGATAGCGGCGCTTGGCGGAAATGGCGAAGGTGTTATTGGGGTTAATTCATCAGGTCAATTAGGCTTACACATTGTTAAAGTGTTTAACGATCAGGGCCGCTGGGCGTATGGTTCTGATTTAGTGGCGGCAATAGGTCAATGTCAATCTGCAGGTGCAAGTGTAACAAGTATGAGTTTAGGTGGTCCGCAATCATCTAATGCTGAACGTCAAGCATTTGCAAATAGCTATGCACAGGGCATGTTACATATTGCTGCAGCGGGTAATGATGCGAATAGCTCATTAAGCTATCCTGCATCATATGATTCTGTTGTGTCTGTTGCAGCGGTTGACCGCAGTGGTAGAAAAGCATCATTCTCACAATATAACTCACAAGTTGAAATTGCTGCGCCGGGCGTAGGCACTAATTCGACATGGAATAACGGGGGTTATAAAAGTATCAGTGGTACATCAATGGCTACACCGCATGTATCGGGTGTTGCTGCATTAGTATGGAGCCATTTCCCACAGTGTTCAAACCAACAAATTCGCGATGCGTTAAATGTTACAGCACAAGATAAAGGCGCAGCAGGGCGTGATACGTCATATGGCTTTGGTATTGTTAAGGCCAAAGATGCTTATGATTATTTAGCACAATCAGAATGTGGCGGCGGTAGTGGTGTCGATAATGCACCTGTGGCGCGTTTTAGCGCATCGGTAAATGCTAAGCAAGTAACATTCAGTAATGCGTCAACAGATGACAAAGGCATTAGCAGTTATAGCTGGAGTTTTGGTGATGGTAATTCATCAACGGCTGAAAACCCGACTCATACATACGCAGCTGATGGCAGCTATTCAGTTACTTTAGAAGTTACTGATACCGCAGGGCAAGTAAATCAGCGCAGTCAAACAGTGAAAATTTCAACCGCTGTTGGTGGTGAATGTGAAGGTATTGCATCATGGAATGCGAGCAAATCTTACCGTGTTGGTGACTTAGTAGAGTTTAACCAAGTTAAATACAAAGCGACGTGGTGGTCAACAGGTGCAAGCCCAGCTGTTTATTCAAATGTGTGGTCTCGCCAAGGTAATTGTAAAACTGGCGATGGTGGCGGTACTGTAAATCAAGCGCCTAAAGCAAACTTTGATTTTAGCGTATCAGGTTTAGCGGTCAGCTTTACTAACGCATCAACAGATGATGTTGCGGTTACGGCTTATAACTGGACGTTTGGCGACGGTAATGCAGCCAATACAAAAACACCGAGCCATACTTACCAAGCGCCAGGTTCATATGAAGTCAAATTAACCGTAAGTGATGCACAAGGCTTAAACCATACTTTGGTTAAGACTGTGACAGTAACAGACGGTGGAACACCACCCGCAGGTTGTAGTGGTCTTGCAACGTGGAGCTCAACAGCAGTTTACACCGCTGGAAAAGAAGTTGCCCATAGCGGTAATCGTTATAGCGCAAAATGGTGGACGCGTGGTGCTAACCCTGCAGATAACTCATCATCATGGGCTGTATGGAAAGACCTAGGTAAATGTCAATAAATGATTAATTAATACCAATCTGCATAAATATTTGAACAATTTAACGAATTAAATAGACCTTATATCTACCTAGATTGGTATAAAACACTCCCCTTGTTGGGGAGTGTTTTAAATTAAAAAAGCCGAGGCTCTTACGAGACTCGGCTTTTTTAATGAAGGTATGTTATACCTTAATGCAATTGCTCTTACTTCTTTTTCTTCACTTTTGATTTTGCCTTTTTACGGGCTTTAATTTTTGCTGGATCTTTTAGCTTTTTAATCGGCATCTTTGCTTCTTTATGCTGTGGCTCAATACCTTTGATCACTCTGCGTTTTAGCTTTTGTTCAATATAGCGCTCAACTTTAGCAAGGACTAAGATGTCGTGGGCTTCCACTAATGAAATAGCGATACCTTTTTTACCTGCGCGTCCTGTACGACCAATACGGTGAACGTAAACGTCGGCAGTACGAGGCATGTCAAAGTTTATTACATGGCTAATGTCAGCAACATCAATACCACGAGCGGCAACATCGGTTGCAACGAGTATTCTTGTACGACCACTATGAAAGTTTTCCATTGCTTTCATGCGTTTGTCTTGTGGCATTTCACCACGTAACCACGCGGCTTTAACTTCATTAGTGGTTAATTCACCAATTAGTGTTTCAAGTCGCTCGCGGGTTTTAACAAACACAATTGCTTTGGTTAGATCTGGATTTTTTAGTGTATTAACCAATAGCTCTAATTTATGATGATAATCATCGGCTAAATGTACCCATTGATGGATTTTAGCTTTTTCTTTACGTGATGATTCAGCTTCAAGAAGTGCTGGATCATTTAATATTTGCTCTGCAAAGCGCTCAACACTGTCACCTTCTAAGGTGGCTGAGAATAAAAAGCACTGACGGCGATTTTTTGCTTCTTCACAAATACGCATCATTTCTTTACGAAAGCCCATATCGAGCATGCGATCGGCTTCATCAAGAATAAGTAATTCTACGTTTTCGGCATGGAAGTTTTCAGTTTCTAAATACTCCATTAAGCGCCCAGGAGTGGCGATCAAAATGTCGTTGTTTTTTTCAAAAATTTCTTTATGCGTACCATAGTTTATACCGCCAGTAACAACACCTATTTTAAGGTTTGTACCTTTAGCAAGTAGTTCACATTGTTCATGAATTTGATAAGCAAGTTCGCGTGTAGGAGTCATAACGAGTACGCGAGCAAAGCCAGGCTCACGACGTGGAAAATCAAGTAAATACTGAATTGCCGGAATTAAAAATGCCGCAGTCTTACCTGTGCCTGTTGGCGCTGACGCTAAAATGTCACGCCCTTGTAGCGCTTCAGGAATAGCTTGTTGTTGAATGCTTGTTGGGGTTTCATAACCCATTTTAGCAACGGCTTGCAGTAGCTTGTTATCAATATCAAAATCAGAAAATTGCATAGAGTGTCAAAAATAGAGGACAATTGGCGTTAATTATACGCGCTATCGAGCGCTTGGTGAATGAAAAGGTGAAAAAATGTCAGGCTTTGTGTTTAAACAATTTTCGGTCAGCCATGAGCAATGCGCAATGAAGGTCTCAACCGATGGCATTTTACTGGGCGCTTGGGCCGATTTAACGAGTGGTGATAGCTTACTGGATATAGGCGCTGGTACTGGCTTGTTAGCGTTGATGTGTAAACAGCGTGCGCCTCATTTGTTAGTAAATGCAGTGGAAATAGACGCCACTGCTTATGCCCAAGCATCACAGAACATTAGCCAAAGCCCGTGGCCTGATATTGTTATTTATAATTCAGACATTCAATCTTTTACGTCAGAGGTGTTATTTGATGTTGTTGTTTGTAATCCACCGTATTTTAATGACTGTTTAAAAGGAGGGGATCATGCACGTAATACCGCAAGGCATACAGATAGTTTAAGCTTTGCAGAGTTGCTTGTCGCTTTTGATCGCCTAAGCCATCAAGATTCTATATTTAATGTTATTTTACCTTGTAATGAGGCGCAGCAATTTATTGGGCAAGCCACTGCTCAAGGGCTTTATTTACAACGCCACTGTTTAGTGCGCACAACTAAAAATAAATCAGCTACGCGAAGTTTAATGAGTTTTGGCTACCAGCCTCGAATGTGTGAACCAAGCATATTAACGATTCATGATGAAGATGGAAAATACAGTGATGACTATGTTGCGCTGTGTAAGGATTTTTATTTGAAAATGTAAGGGTTGCGAAAGTTGGTAATATGGAGTTTAAAGTAACCCATGATATTTAGCACCACCGCGCGTTAATAAGGTTAACGAGCGGTGGTTGTTTATTTATTCGGTTATTGTGGCTTTGATGCCGCTTTTGTCTACTACGAGTGTGTATGAATTACTGTAAGATGCGTGACAAATTGACAGTATTTTATCATCAACTTTAATGTCTGCATTACAGTCATCAACATGTCGCCAGTGGCTAACATCACCTTGGGTAAGGGTTAAAGGCTTTTCGTTTACTGTAAGCGTTACGGTTTCTGTGGCTAAAAACCTAACCGCAAAAAAGTTATCTTTATTGTCTTGTTGATTTTTAACCAAACTCAGACGTACAAGCTCTTCGTCTTGCCAAGCTATAAAGTGGTAATCTTGATCATTATTTACTTTGTAGAGTTTTTTGTAATTACGCGTATTTTGACTGTGATCTTGCACATAGAAGGATATTTTGTATTTACCATTATGCTCATGTCTTGTTTTTATTGGGTCAGCACCACTGGCTAGCGTATCGACATAATACTTATTGCGTTTCACGTCACGTTCATCGCCATCAAGTTCAGTATTTGCCATATGAAAATCAATTTCTTGATTTGTGGTATTGATGAGTGTGTAGTCATTTTTATAATACGAAGAGCCAAAATTGGCGGTTTCAATGTCTTCAGAATTACAGGCAACAATAAAACTAGATAAAGTAAGTATACATAGAGATCGAGTTAGCATGATTAAATCCTTTTATGTAGGGTATGCATGCTATTTTATGATTAAAGTGACGATTATGTCCTTTTTAAAGTGTAATGTTTTGTTAAAAACTGTATCAACTAGATGCCGCTTTTTACTCAGGTGTATGAGTTGTGATCCGTCGCAGCATCTAATTAAGGGGGGTTACAAGGTTTCGCTGTATTCAGTCATTATTTGCTCTACCCAATTGGCAATACGTTCATCGCTGTGTTCATACTGGCTGTCTTCATCAAGGGCTAAGCCAACAAAATGCTTACCGTCAGCAGTAAGCGCTTTAGACGCTTCAAATTCATAGCTACTGTCGTTTGGCCATAAACCTAATAATGTAAATTGTTGGCTGCTTATTTCATCGTGCAGCATGCCTAGCGCATCTTGAAACCACTGACCGTAACCTTGTTGGTCACCCATGCCAAATAAAGCGATGGTTTTGCCATTGAGATCAACATCTTTAATATCATCCCAAATTGATTCCCAATCTTCTTGTAACTCACCAAAATCCCATGTTGAGATACCAAGGATGATAAAGTCGTACTGCTGCGCATTTTTTAGTGGTTCATCTTTGATATTATGTAGGCTTACAATGTCTTGGCCGATAATATCGCGAATTTTTTCTGCTGCTATTTCTGTATAGCACGTGGTAGAACCATAAAATAAACCAATTTGCATCGTATTTATCACTGTGTATTTGCCTGATATGATAGGCTGAAGTTTACCGTAAGGTATTATTAATTGATACCTTGATAACTATGAGAATAACTGTGACAACGTTACCTGATCATGAGTCATTAGATTCAGCCCTTACAGATCACGACGAACTGCTTAACAATAGCGATTATCTAGAATCTTTTTTAGATAATCTTTATCTAGAACAGCACGTAAGCGATAACACTTTATCTGCATATCGCAGTGATTTAGATAAGTTTTGCCTGTTTTTGGAAGGACAAGATCTGTTAACCGTAACAGGGCAAGATATTGAAAGCTATTTAGCACACCGTGTTGATTTAGGTTTAAAACCACGCAGTACGGCACGTAGCATTAGCGCATTAAAACGGTTTTATCAGTATTTTGTGCGTGAAAAGCACATTTCTGATTCGCCAATGGTAAATATTGCTCAGCCTAAGGCTGGGTTATCGCTACCTAAAACGTTATCAGAGAGTGAGGTTGAGGCATTGCTTGCAGCTCCAAATACAGAAGAGCCAATGGGCTTGCGTGATAAAGCCATGTTGGAGTTGTTATATGCAACAGGTTTACGAGTTAGTGAATTAGTTGGCTTACGTATAGAACAAATTAATTTACGCCAAGCGGTGGTGTTAGTTAAAGGTAAGGGAAATAAAGAACGTTTAGTGCCACTTGGTGAAGAAGCGATGTACTGGTTAGAGCAATTTTTAAAGGTTGGCCGCGCGCAAATGATTAAACACGCGACTGACTTTGTGTTCCCGTCAAAGCGAGGAGTTGGTATGACCCGACAAACTTTTTGGCATCGTATTAAACACTATGCTATTTTGGCTGCAGTTGAATCGCCTTTATCGCCTCATACACTTCGTCATGCGTTTGCAACACACTTATTGAATCATGGTGCTGATCTAAGAGTGGTACAGATGATGCTAGGGCATAGCGACTTATCGACTACACAAATTTATACTCATGTAGCGAATGAACGACTAAAATCGGTACATCAGCAACATCATCCTCGCGCTTAATGAGAATTTTTTCCAGGTTGAGCGGTCTGAGTAGATACTAATTATCAGGATATAAGAGAACATTATGAAAAAGTTAATATTAGCCGGTGCAATGCTAGGCACCAGTTTAAGTGCGTTTGCTAATGGCGTTTTAGCCGTTCCTGATGCTAATGACCCTATAGTAACTAAATTTGCTGCATTGGGTGTTACTGTTAAACACATTAACCCAAGCCCTGTTGCGGGTTTAAAAGAGCTAATTACCGATAAAGGCGTGTTATATGCAAGCCCAGACGGCCAATTTTTAATGCAAGGCACGCTGATTGATTTGAACAATCGTAATAACTTAACTGAGCAAGCACTTAACGGCGTTCGTAAAGGTGGGTTAGTTGAATATGAAGATTCAATGATTGTATATAAAGCTAAAAATGAAAAACACAGCATTACTGTATTCACAGATATTAGCTGTGGTTATTGCCGTAAACTACATCGTGAGCTTGATGATTTACTCGAAGCAGGTATTACTGTTAAGTATTTAGCCTTCCCACGAGGCGGCTTACAAGGGTCAGGTTACGCAGATTTAATGAATGTATGGTGCTCTAAAGATCAGCAAGAAGCCATGACAGAAGCTAAAGCAGGCGCAGACACTAAGGTAACTAAAAACTGTGCAGCACCTGTTGCTGAACATTATCAACTTGGTCAAAGCTTTGGTATCAGTGGTACGCCAGCTATTATTTTAGAAGATGGTACATTAATACCAGGTTATCAGCCAGCAGCAGCATTAGCAGCGGCACTAGAAGCAAATAAATCTTCTTAAGTGTTAACTCATAGAAAGAAGGCCTAAAGGGCCTTTTTTTGTCAGAAGTTTTTAGCCAAAAAAGTTAAATATCCTGCATGAAAAAATTGATACAAGCACGCGAATACGTTGATGATGCTCATTTACCGAGCCATATACATCCGGTTATTAAGCAAATTTATGCCACTCGCCAAGTCGTTCATGCAGATGAGCTTAATAACAGTGCCGCTACCTTACACGACTTCAAGTTATTTAAAGACATAGATAAAGCGACCGATTTGCTACAAAGAGCCCTACAAGCACAAAGTAAAGTGCTTATTGTGGGGGATTTTGATGCCGATGGTGCGACCAGTACAGCCACATTAATGCAAGGGCTGGCAATGTTTGGTTTTGCTCACTTAGATTATTTAATACCAGATAGGTTTAGCCTAGGATATGGATTAAGTCCTGCATTAGCAGAGCAAATAGTCACAATGGCCCCCGATTTAGTGATCACCGTTGATAATGGCATATCCTGTATTGCGGGTATTGATATTGTTAAAGGTGCGGGTATTAAGGTACTGGTTACAGATCATCACTTGCAAGGCGAGCAACTGCCAAATGCTGACGCAATCGTAAATCCAAACCGCCATGACTGTGATTTTCCATCAAAATCAATTGCAGGCGTTGGGGTCGCATTTTACTTATTAATAGCACTAAGAAGCGCATTGCGTGACGCAGGTTACTTTGAGCAGCAATCACCACCTAATTTAGCTGACTTACTAGATATAGTTGCATTGGGCACTGTAGCAGATGTAGTGGCACTGGATGCTAATAACCGCACCTTGGTGCACCAGGGATTAGCACGGATCCGCAGTGGTAAAACACGCCCTGGCATTAGCGCGTTGATTGAAGTGGCAAACCGAAATGCAGCGCGCTTGAGTGCCAGTGATTTTGGTTTTTCACTAGCGCCACGGTTAAATGCGGCTGGGCGTTTAGATGATATGAGTTTAGGCATAGCGTGTTTACTTGCTACAGATATTAATCAAGCGCGTCAGATTGCAGGTGAGCTTGATAGCTTAAATCACGAGCGCCGAGAGATAGAGCAGGGCATGCAAGTTGAGGCGCAGGCCGTGTTAGACAGGCTCGCCTTTAGCGATGAGCAAACACCTGATGCCATTTGTTTATACCAAGAGGACTGGCACCAAGGAGTTATAGGTATACTAGCAGGGCGCTTAAAAGAAAAATACCATCGCCCAACAGTTATTTTTGCTGGTGGCGATAACGGTGAAATCAAGGGATCATGCCGTTCGATAGAAGGGCTGCATATGCGTGATTTACTCGAGCGCTTGAATACCTTGCACCCGCATTTAATTAGCAAGTTTGGTGGCCATGCGATGGCTGCAGGATTAAGTATCAACGAACAGCATTTTAGCGAATTTAAACACGCTTTTGAGCAGGCGGTGAGTGCTAAATTAAGCGATGAGCATAAAAAATGTATTATTTTAACGGATGGTGAGTTACCCAGCGATTGTTTTAATATGGAATTCGCCCAGCAAATTAAACAAGCGGGGCCGTGGGGGCAGCAATTTCCAGAGCCGGTGTTTGAGCATACATTTGAACTTGTACAACAGCGTATTGTGGGTGAAAAGCATTTAAAATTGGTTTTAAAGCATCACTCAGGGCGCTTAGTTGATGCGATAGCCTTTGGTGTTGATGTAAAAGCATGGCCAGATACCGAAGCACGTTTTGTAAAACTTGCCTATCAGCTAGATATCAACGAGTTTAGAGGCAAATTTTCATTGCAGTTAATCGTACGAGAGCTACAAAAAGTATCATAAAAAATATCTATTTTCGATGCATAAAATACTAATAAAGCGCACGATTTTTTGTTAAAATCGGGCGCTTTATTATTTAAAGCGTCATTTAAATAATAATTTGCCTAATATTACGTGGTGATTTGCCGTGTAAACCAGCTATTTTGGAGTAACGTACATGTTTGAAGTGAATCCTGTGATTAATCAAATCAAGGAAATTCGCGAACGTACTGAACTGCTTCGGGGGTACCTTTGACTACGCTCTTAAACAAGAACGTTTAGAAGAAGTTAACGCCGAACTTGAAGATTCAGCCGTATGGAATGAACCAGAGCGCGCGCAAGCGCTTGGTCGTGAAAAGTCTGCACTTGAAGCCGTTGTTGAAACAATCGACAACTTAGTGGCTGGTGCCGATGATGTTGAAGGTCTCTTAGAGCTTGCAATAGAAGCCGAAGACGAAGAAACATTCGCTGAAGCGCAAAGTGAGTTAGCGGATCTAAACGAGCAGCTTGAAGGCTTAGAGTTCCGTCGCATGTTCTCAGGGCCGCATGATGCGAATGATGCATACCTCGATTTACAGTCAGGTTCTGGCGGTACTGAAGCGCAAGATTGGTGTAATATGCTGCTGCGTATGTACTTACGTTGGGGTGAAGCTAAAGGCTTTAAGGTTGAACTTGTAGAAGCAACCGGTGGTGATGTTGCTGGTATTAAAGGTGCAACCGTACGCTTTGTAGGCGAGTATGCTTATGGCTGGTTACGCACAGAGACGGGCGTACATCGCTTAGTTCGTAAAAGTCCATTTGATTCAAGTGGTCGTCGTCACACGTCATTTGCTTCTGCGTTTGTTTACCCTGAAATTGACGATAATATTGAAATTGATATTAACCCGTCTGATTTACGTATCGACGTATACCGTGCATCAGGCGCGGGTGGTCAGCACGTAAATACCACCGAATCTGCAGTACGTATTACGCATGTACCGACTAATACCGTCGTGCAATGCCAGAACGAGCGTTCGCAACATAAAAATAAAGCGCAAGCGATGAAGCAGTTAAAAGCAAAATTATTTGAGCTTGAACTGCAACAGCAAAATGCTGAAAAGCAAACCCAAGAAGATGCAAAATCTGACATCGGCTGGGGAAGCCAAATTCGTTCATATGTACTTGATGATGCCCGTATTAAAGATTTACGAACCGGTGTTGAAAACCGTAATACCCAATCGGTACTTGACGGTAACTTAGATAAATTTATTGAAGCCAGCTTAAAATCTGGCCTATAACCACCAAGCTAAAAAAGAGCTAAAAAATGACTGATCAAATCCAAGACGAAAATAAGTTAATCGCTGAGCGTCGTGGCAAATTAGACGCTATTCGCGCAAATTGCCCAGCCAATGGTCATCCAAACCAATTCCGTCGTGAGCATTACACGGCAGATTTGCAAGCCCAGTTTGGTGATAAGAGTAAAGAAGAATTAGTTGAATCGCAGCATGTTGTGTCTATCGCAGGGCGTATTTTAGCCAAACGCGGACCATTCTTCGTGATTCAAGACATGAAAGGCCGTGTACAGGCGTATGCGTCAAAAGACGTGCAAAAAGATCTTAAAGAAAAATATGGCCAACTAGACACGGGCGATATTATTGGTGTTAAAGGTGCGCTTAATAAATCAGGTAAAGGCGATTTATATGTAGAAATGACAGAGTATCAACTACTTACTAAGTCACTTCGTCCATTACCTGAAAAGTTCCATGGTTTATCTGACCAAGAAACTAAATATCGTCAACGCTATGTCGATTTGATCACTAATGAAGCAACGCGTGAAACATTCCGTATTCGTTCACAAGTCGTTGAAGGTATTCGTCGTTTCTTAGCCGATCGTGACTTTATGGAAGTGGAAACACCAATGCTACAGGTTATTCCTGGTGGCGCATCGGCACGTCCATTTGTAACGCACCACAACGCGCTTGATATCGACATGTACTTACGTATTGCGCCAGAGCTTTACTTAAAGCGTTTAGTGGTTGGCGGTTTTGATCGCGTATTTGAAATTAACCGTAACTTCCGTAATGAAGGGTTATCAACGCGCCATAACCCAGAATTCACGATGATTGAATTCTACCAAGCTTACGCCGATTACATCGACCTGATGAACATCACCGAAGACATGTTACGCACGGTTGCTGAAAATGTACTGGGTAGCGCAATTGTTATTAATACAACCAAAGACGAAAACGGCGACGTTATTGATTCAGTTGAATATGACTTTGGCCAACCGTTTACACGTTTAAGCATGAGTGATGCAATTCTTAAGTACAACCCTGAGTTTGATGCGGCCGTATTTAATGACCCAGAAAATCATTTTGACGAATTAAAAGCATACGCTAAACAAGTACACGTTAAGATCCCTGAAAATTGCGTATGGGGTCCAGGTAAGTTCTTATGTGAGATATTTGAAGAAACAGCTGAGCACATGCTTATTCAGCCTACTTTTATCACAGGTTACCCTTGGGAAGTATCACCACTTGCACGTCGTAATGATGAGAACGCATTTGTTACTGATCGCTTTGAGTTTTTTGTTGGTGGTCGTGAGCTTGCTAATGGCTTCTCTGAGCTTAACGATGCACAAGACCAAGCTGAGCGTTTTACTCGCCAAGTTGAAGAAAAAGACGCGGGTGATGATGAAGCAATGCATTACGATGAAGATTACATCCGTGCGCTTGAATACGGTTTACCACCAACAGCAGGTGAGGGTATTGGTATTGATCGCTTAGTGATGTTGTTTACTGACTCATCAACAATCAAAGATGTGATCTTGTTCCCGCATATGCGTCCACAAGCTGACTAATTCTATTTTTTAGTAAATAGTATTTAAAACGCCGCTTTAAAGCGGCGTTTTTGTGTGCGATATATTTGATCCATTAAATAAGCTATAACGTATTTTTAGCGTCAGTGCTTAATAGGTGTTTAAGTTTAATTACTTGATTTTTAATGATTAAAAAATATTCTTAAAAACACCTAAAATAGAGCAGACAATGTTTTAAAGTTTAACTAAACTAAATACAGTAAATAAGGCGGAAAGTGTGTGTTTTAATATTATTAACACTAAAATACCGCATAGGTAAATGGACTTACTATAATGAAAGATAAAAAATCAGTAGATGCACAGGAACAATTTAGTACTGAAGAGCAAAGGCAGATTTATTATCGTGCCTGTATTGCTGAATTTCAGCAGCTAGGTTATCAAGATCAATATCTCGAACAATTAAATGATGAATTAGTGCATTTATTAGGGGTTTCAAAAGACCCAAATAAACTATAGATTGCTCAATCTTCAAACACAAATGATGGTTTTTTAGCTGTTATGGGTATTCTCTAACCATACAGTCACTTTAAACAAGAAAAGTGTTTGACATATTTTCTGAAATCTTTATTATACGCCCCACAAGACGGAGAGGTGGCCGAGTGGCCGAAGGCGCTCCCCTGCTAAGGGAGTATAGGGTTTGTAGCTCTATCGAGGGTTCGAATCCCTCCTTCTCCGCCATTCATTTTATAAATGGTTTCTTGTACAGTAAAGATTGGGTGCATAGCTCAGCTGGATAGAGTACTCGGCTACGAACCGAGCGGTCGGAGGTTCGAATCCTCCTGCGCCCACCACTCTTTACAAACTCTTCTTAGAGTATAAATAGGAAATATCAAAAGTGGGTGCATAGCTCAGCTGGATAGAGTACTCGGCTACGAACCGAGCGGTCGGAGGTTCGAATCCTCCTGCGCCCACCACTTTTGATACTTAGTTATTGCAAGCTAATTAATATGTCAGATAAGACATTAAAATAGAAATAGAATGTGGGTGCATAGCTCAGCTGGATAGAGTACTCGGCTACGAACCGAGCGGTCGGAGGTTCGAATCCTCCTGCGCCCACCACTTTCTATTTAAAGAATAACAACTTTTGAAATTCATTAGTTGCTGGGACAGTCAAATCAGACTATAAAATTACAATAGAATGTGGGTGCATAGCTCAGCTGGATAGAGTACTCGGCTACGAACCGAGCGGTCGGAGGTTCGAATCCTCCTGCGCCCACCACTTTCTATTACTACTTAAGCTAATAGAAATAAGCCGACGAAAGTCGGTTTTTTTATGCCTGAAATTCACGTTATTGTAGGAACAGGCTTTAGCCATGAAATGTATTTGCAGTA
>NZ_JABEPJ010000032.1:0-27912 GCF_013002825.1 Pseudoalteromonas sp. NEC-BIFX-2020_002 | reverse complement strand
TGGTGACAATAGCGTTTTGGACCCACCTGATCCCATGCCGAACTCAGTAGTGAAACGAAACAGCGCCGATGATAGTGTAGCATTTGTTATGTGAAAGTAGGTCATCGCCAGGCTCCAAATAAAGAAAACCCGACTCATAGAGTCGGGCTTTTTTACGTCTGCAGGAAAGTGAAAAAGCGAGCAAGGTGCAAGGTGGCGAGTGTCGCTCAGGCGTTCATCTGAAAGCAACACACCTCCATATATCGGCTGTTGCGATAAATCACGACCTACAGTAGTGCGTTTAGTTTATTGTCAACAACAACTGAAAAGTGAGCCACTCGAGTCTTTGAATAATGATCCACTATTTATACCAATCGACTTAAATATTTAACCATTCTAGCGGGCTAAATAAAGCGCTAACAGCGTTAGTAATTTTTCATCTAGAACAACTACATGTCAAAATTCTGCCTTGTTATCACTGTATTTACCTGTCGCTATAAGTGGTCAGTAACTTAACATGATTGGTATTATTAAGATTTTACATTAATCCGCCTTGTTTTTTTTCTTCGATTCTATAACTCCACACTCATTTGAATATCTCTGTTGTGGTCAGCTAATTCCGGACTCCTTATAAGTAACCGAAAACTCGCTTTCTGCATTGCATTTTAATAATAAGATAAATTAAATTTTATATTAAGTTTAAAAATCAGTTACTTAAAATTGGCTTGATTACTGCTTCATTAACTATCAATTAATACAGTGGAGATGACCTATGCTCAGGAAATTATTATGCTTAATCTTTTTTACGCTTTTATCTGGTTGCGGCGGTTCCGGAGGGGATACTACAGCAAGCCCGGTTGTAGTAACGCCCCCCGTTGTAGTTGAGCCTGTTGATAACTCACTAAAAGACGTCGTGGTCCCATCAGGATTTGATTGGTCAATGAATGATGAGGTGAGTATCAATTTTAAAGTTGTAAGCACTATAACGATGATAGACCAAAGTGGAGCTGGTATTGGTGGTAAACATTTCATAAAGGTTACTGCTATCGATCAAAACTCAGAGCAAGTGGGCACTACATTGCTCAAAGCCCTAACATCACGAACTGGGCAGTTAGAGAGCACGCTTAAATTTCCTAATGAGTGGAGTGGAATTAAAGTTGAGGCTAAGGTTGATGGGGTAGTTTGTACTGAGACGTTTTTAAAAAATGTTTTGTTGGGGGACCTTGAGATTAAGTGTCCAGTTGAAGTTAATGCAGAAGAAGGATAACCGCGATGAGTCTTAAAAAAATTATTTTAGCGTCTGTATTATCTCCTTCATTTTGTGTAATAGCCGCAGCAACAAGTACAAGCACGGTGGATAACCAAGATGGGACATTTACATATACTCAGCGTATAAACAAACAAAGTACTGCACCTCATTATTTAGCTCCTCAAAACTATGGCTTTGATTTTTACTCGCATTATTCTCAAGATTATGGTTGGCAGCATAGTTTTGAAAACCTTGAAGATCCATTACTTAAAATACAAAGTGCCACGTTATTAATTCGAGGCTATGACATTGATTCTGAATCTTTTCATGGAACGAGTGGTGAATATGATGGTATTAGTGTGGATGGTTCAGAACTTAATCCTGGCTTGCTTCAAGGTACTAACGGTACATGGTCTGAAACATCATTTGATGTGCCTTTGTCAGCCATAACTGATGATGGTTTAGTTAATGTATTTCTTGATATAGATATGAACCACGACTACGTGAAATGGAAAACAACTTTAGATTATAGTGAGCTGGTCATTACGTATGCTATAACCCCTAATGATTCACCATATTTGCCTGTTCTAACAGTAGAAAATGAGAGTTGCCTATCGCCAGATAAAGATCTAGTTATTGTGGTTGATAATACAGAAAATGCAGATCCCGATGGTGACAGCGTTACCTATCAATATCGTTGGTTTGTTGATGTAGGCCAGGGTGAAGTTGTTGATGATGAAATAGTGGGTAAAACAGATCACTCAGGTAGTACTGTATTAGCCTCGCAAGTGCAAGGTGGTGAAATATGGCGTGTGCAGGTCACCGCGATTGATAGCAATGGTTTAATTAGTAATCCTGCATTTTATACATGGGAAGTAAGTGCTGATACAGACTCTGATTGTGATGGAATTAGTAATATTGATGACGATTATCCAAACGACCCACAAAGAGCCTCAAATAACTATACTGTTAAATCAACCCTAGCGTTTGAAGACTTGTGGCCTAATAAAGGCGACTATGACTTAAATGATTTTGTTATGGGTTACACCTTTAATGTTATAAAAAATGCAGATAACCAAGTTAAGCAGATTGATCTAACTGGATCTATCAATGCACGAGGTGCAAGCAATGCAAATGCATTTGCTTTAGCATTTGATAATATTTCAAATGAGAGCGTTCAAAGTGCAAGCATTGATATAGCAGGTAATACACGTTCATTGGTTGCTGAAGCGGGACACACAAATCAACTCGTTTATACATTGGTTGAAAACATTCATGATGTAACAGTAAGTGCTAATGGGTATCAGTTTTTTAATACGCAAAGTGGTGATGAAAGCGATGTAGTACCAGTAACAATGAGTATTATATTTAATGACACTGTGAATACTTCAGATATTGGTAACGCTCCCTTTAACCCATTTATATACCCGGTAAATGATCGTGGGCGTGAAGTGCACCTTCCTAATCATTCCCCTACAGCGTTAGCAAACGCTGATTTATTTAAAACGGGTGACGATAATTCTGAAGTAGGTGGAGCACAGACATACATGACAACTGATGGTCACCCTTGGGCGCTCGATGTTACTTCAGTTTGGTCACATCCAATTGAAAATGTGGATATTGTTAATGCATACCCAATGATTAAAGAGTGGGCTGAAAGCAAAAAAGGTAAAAATACTACTTGGTATAATGAACCAGTAAAAGGTAAGTGTTGGAAGTGTAATTAATACCAATTTAATGAAACTAGTATTATAGGTTCAGTTATTTTAAATAAAAGAGTAGATCAAAAACGCCAGCTTTAGCTGGCGTTTTAATGTGGCGACTAAAGTTAATTAAGCTTTAGGGCCTGCATTTTTAATATCGTCTGAGACATCATACTTAGCGAAGTTTTCAGTGAAATCAGCAGCAAGCTTAGTCGCGTATTCAGCGTACTTTGCTTTATCTTCCCATGTGTTAATTGGGTTAAGTAAATTGCTGTCTACACCTGGAACTGCTACTGGCACGTCTAGGTTTAAAACATCGATGTGCTGAGTTTCAACACCAGCCAGCTTACCAGATACGATTGCATCAACAACAGCACGTGTTGCTGGGATATCAAAACGCTTACCAGTGCCGTAAGGGCCACCAGTCCAACCTGTGTTAACAAGGTATACTTTGGCACCAAACTCACGTACACGCTTCATAAGAAGCTCAGCGTAAACACCTGCTGGACGTGGGAAAAATGGTGCGCCGAAACACGTTGAGAATGTTGACTCAATATCGCTGGTTGAACCAATCTCTGTAGAGCCTACTTTTGCAGTGTAGCCACTTAAGAAGTGAAACGCTGCAGCTTCTTCAGTAAGGATTGATACCGGTGGTAATACACCGCTTACATCACATGTTAAGAATACAACGGCTTTTGGTTCACCAGCACGGTTTTCTACTTTACGCTTTTCAACGTGTTCAAGTGGATAAGCTGCACGGCTATTTTGAGTTAGGCTTGTATCGTGAAAGTCAGGAATGCCTTTATCATCTAGGACGACGTTTTCTAGGATAGTTCCAAAGCGGATTGCATCCCAAATAACTGGCTCATTCTTTTGTGAAAGGTCGATACATTTAGCGTAACAGCCGCCTTCGATGTTGAATACGCTGCCTGGTGCCCAGCCGTGTTCGTCGTCACCAATTAGAAAGCGAGTTGGATCTGCTGATAAGGTAGTTTTACCTGTACCAGATAGACCGAAGAACAATGCTGTGTCGCCAGCTTCGCCTACGTTAGCTGAGCAGTGCATTGGTAATACACCCTTCGCTGGAAGTAGGAAGTTCTGAACAGAGAACATTGATTTTTTCATTTCACCGGCATAACGCATACCTGCTAGCAATACTTTACGTTGTGCAAAGTTGATAATAACGGTGCCGTCGCTGTTAGTGCCATCACGTTCTGGATCACATACAAACGAAGGTACATTCATTACCTGCCACTGGGGTAAATCAGATGCATTGTAAGACTTAGGTTCGATAAACATGTTTTTGGCAAAAATATGATGCCATGCAGTTTCTGTTGTAACAACAACAGGTAAATAGTGCTCTGGATCAGCGCCAACTTCAAGGTGAGAGATGAAGTGGTCGTTGTCTTGCACATGTGCTTCTACACGTGCCCATAAAGCGTCAAATTTATCTGCATCGAAAGGGCGGTTTACATTACCCCATTGAATTTCATTTTCAGTACTTGATTCTTGAACAATAAAACGATCTTTTGGAGAACGGCCAGTACGGCGACCAGTGTTCGCAACAAAAGCTCCATTGGCGGCTAAAGTCCCTTCGCCACGACGGATCGCGTGTTCGACAAGTTCAGCTGCAGTTAGATCGACAAAACGAGTAGCGCTTGAAGTCATGTTTATACCTAAATTGTGTGAGATTGAACGGGATAGCTCTGGGTTCTTAATAACCTTAAGCTGTAATTATAGTAACAGATGGATTAGGGATATTCGAGCCTATGAAAGCTTTAAAAACACATATATTTAGTAAAAAACATGAATAATTTCAATGATACCGGTGTCATGAAAGTTGTTGGTTTTATGACACCGGTATCATTTTTTATGAACAAAAAAGCTGCAGTGTTTACAGCTTTTCAATGTGTACTTTTTTAAGAGGGGGGGTTCTTAGTTAAAAATGGCTTTGATTTCTTGCTCGTTAAAAGAGTAGTCTTTTAAGCAATAATGACAGCTAATTTTGATTTCACCGTTTTCAGCTACGTCGTTAAGTAATTCTTGCTGACCAATATTAACGAGTGCGGTAATCGTTTTCTCTCTGCTGCAACCACATTTAAATTGGATTGCTTGTGGCTCGTATACACGAGGGTTATCTTCATGATAAAGGCGAGTCAGTACAGTGTTAGCATCAAGCTCTAGTAACTCTTTATCTTTAATCGTATTACTGAGTGCCTCTAGATGTGTAAAATCAGTAATAGATTTTTCTTTATTCACAGGTAAAACTTGCAGTAATAAGCCGGATGCTTTGGCTTTATCTTGAGTTGTATCAGTGGCAAACCACAATCGTGTCTGCAGTTGTTCTGATTGGGCAAAGTATGCTTCTAAACATTCTGCAAGCGTATCGTGCTCTAGTGGTACGATACCTTGGTAGCGCTCGCCCTTATCAGGTGTAATAGTTAATACCATCACACCATTACCAATTAGTTCTTTAACAGTACTACCTGTTACTTCACTTTGTATGCGAGCGATACCACGCATATTTTGTTTATCATCACCATTAATAACCGCATATTTTACAGGACCATCACCTTGTAATTGTACTGCAATATCACCTTCAAATTTTAATGTGGCTGTTAATAAGCACGTTGCAACGAGTAATTCACCTAATAAGGCTTTTACTGGTGCAGGGTAATTATGGCCTGCAATCATCTCATTGTAGGTGTGCTCAATTTGGACTAGCTCGCCGCGGACGTCTAGTTTTTCAAATGTATAACGGTGAAGTAGATCTTGTTGCATGGGTCGCTTTACCTAACTTGATTTCATTTTTAAAAGTTCGCGTCTTTGCTTTTTATCGGGTTTACGATCCGGATGTGGAGCAAAAAAGCTATTATTTTTGCGGGCAATACTATTTGCCTCGCGTTTTTCAATACTAGCTTGTGATTCTAGATATAAGGTTTGAGCAATGGGGGCACTTAAACGTTTATCAACTAATTTAAGTACAGTGATGAGCTTTTCATCAACACCTTGTGCTAATTTAATTTGTGCGCCTAGTTCAACTATTTTACTGGGTTTTGCACGTTGCCCATTATAATGTACTTTACCACCTTGTACCATGTCTCGTGCGGTGGCTCGGGTTTTATAAAAACGTGCAGCCCACAGCCATTTATCTAAACGAATGGCATTAATATCATCAGCTGAAGTCGAATTGCGGGTGTTTCCTTTTGAACCATTACTTTTTGACAAAATAGCACTCTTTTATTTCGCTGATCACAAATACAAAATTTAGCACGAAACCCACATTTAAAGAAATAGTTGGTGAGTTTTGTAGTGAAGTAAAAGCCCTAATTTACCTTGTTTACAAAGTTTAATATTAGTGCGCTTGTTGAATGAAAAATGAAAAGGTACTATAGGGCAGAGATATGGCAGTAAATTAAAATAAGAAATGGCATTTATGGAACAGCAATTACAGCAGCTAAAACATCTGGTAAATAAATTACCCCACGCTAAATTAAGCTGGGTGGTAACTCTTTTAGCTATTGTTTATATTGCTTTTTTATTAGCTAAAGCGTTTTGGCTTGCATGGCCAGAGCCTACGAATTTAGCCCTCCCACCAAGCAGTATGAATGCTGCAAATAATTCATCCGAGCGTGTAAATTCTAAGTCAATATTAGAGCAGAATTTATTCGGTAAAGCAGATGTTGTGCTTGGTAAACAGCCTACCAAACAAGCTAAAGTGATTAATAATGCACCTGAAACACGGTTAAGCATTAATTTAACAGGGATTGTAGCCGTTAGTAATAATGATTTAACGGGGCTTGCGGTTATTGAGTCGCAAGGACAACAATCTACTTACCTTGTTGATGATGTAGTGAAAGGAACACGGGCAAAACTTGCTCAGGTATTACCTGATCGAGTGATATTAGATGTGAGTGGGCGTTTTGAGACATTAATGCTTGATGGACTCGACTTTACTAAAACAGTCTCAATGCCTGTTTTGGCTCAGCGTGAAGAGGATGAGTCGGAATTAGATGAGGGCCCACAGATGGAAGGTGATCGTCAAATTGATGCCACATCTAATCAAGAAGTCAAAGAAGCAATCATAGAAACCCGAGAAGAACTATTAAAAGATCCTGGTAAATTATTTGATTACATCCGTGTATCTCAGGCAATGAAAGACGGCGAGCTTGTTGGCTATCGCTTAAGCCCAGGTAAAGACCCTGTGCTATTTAAGCAAATGGGATTACAAAATAACGATTTAGCTGTATCGATTAACGGCTATCAACTAACAGATTTAAAACAGGCCATGTCAGCCATTAATGAGCTGCGTAATAGCACCGATGCCAATATCACTATCGAACGTGATGGTGAGCAAATCGATGTACAATTTAGCCTGCAATAACTTAGCTTTGGAGTTTTAAAATAATGGTTCACGCGCTACACCTCAAAAAAATCAGAAAAGGGTTAGCTAAGTACGCAACACTTTTTTTTGCGGCCAGTTTATCTTTGTCAGTATCTGCCGTTGAGTACGCTGCAAACTTTAAAGGGACCGATATTAACGAGTTCATTAATATCGTAGGTAAAAACCTTAATAAAACAGTGATCATTGATCCTAACGTACGCGGCAAAGTAAATGTTCGCAGTTATGAGCTGATGGATGAAGCACTTTATTATCAATTTTTCCTAAATGTGCTTGAAGTTTACGGTTATTCAGCTGTAGAGATGGATAACGGCATTTTAAAAATCGAAAAAAGCTCTGACGCTAAAAAGTCGAATGTTCCACTGATCACTGAGGATAATCAGGCCAGCGGCGATATGATGGTGACGCGAGTTGTTCGCGTTAAGAATGTTAGCGTGCAAGAGCTTGGCCCGTTAGTGCGTCAATTTAGCGACCAAAAAGATGGCGGTCATGTCGCTAACTTCAATGCCGCTAACGTTATGATGTTGACGGGTCACGCAGCATCCGTGAATCGTTTAGTCGAAATCATTCGCTCTGTTGACCAAGCGGGTGATAAGCGCGTTGATATTGTAAAACTAAACTTTGCAACGGCAGACGACGTGGTTTCAGTGGTTGAGAATATTTACAAAGATACAGGTAAAGGCAGCGTTCCTGAGTTTTTAATTCCTAAAGTGGTTGCCGATGGCCGTACAAACAGCGTTATAGTCAGTGGTGAAGGCCAAGCAAGAACCCGCGCAATTGAGCTTATTAAGCGTTTAGATGGTGAATTGCAAAATCAAGGTAACACAAAAGTTATTTACCTTAATTACGCCAATGCTGAAGATCTTGTTAAAGTACTACAGGGGGTAAGTAAAACACTTGGTGAAGAAGGCCAAGGTGGGGCAACCAAAACCCGTAGCCGTAGTAAAGATGATACAAGTATTGAAGCTCACCCAGATTCAAACTCGCTGGTAATTACCGCTCAACCAGACACAATGCGATCACTTGAATCAGTTATTGCACGCTTAGATATTCGCCGTGCGCAGGTACTCGTAGAAGCAATCATTGTTGAAGTTATGGAAGCTGATGGTATCAACTTTGGGCTGCAGTTTATCTCAGAGCAAGGCGGAATGATGCAATTTAACAACGGCAATTCAGTCCCTGTAGGGTCGCTGGCCGTTGCAGCTGAGGTCGCACGTGATAAAACAGTAACAAAAACCCTTACCGGCGTTAATAACGAACTAACAGAGTATGATGAAACTCAAGAAGGTGATTTAGGCCCATTAGGCGCATTACTGGGTGGTATTAATGGTTTAGCCATGGGTATTGTTAAAAATGACTGGGGCGCGATCATCCAAGCAGTGTCTACTGACACCAACTCAAATATCCTTGCCACTCCATCCGTAACAACGATGGATAACGAAGAAGCGTCAATGATCGTTGGTCAAGAAGTACCAATTATCACGGGCTCGCAAACAGGCTCTAATAATAACAACCCATTCCAAACTGTTGAACGTCAAGAAGTTGGTATTAAACTCAAAGTAACACCCCAAATTAACGATGGCAGTGCTGTTCAACTTATTATTGAACAAGAGGTTTCTGGTGTAAGTGGCGCCACTGCGGTGGATATTTCAATTAATAAGCGTGCTATTAAAACAACGGTAATGGCTGATGACGGTGGTATGGTTGTACTAGGTGGTTTGATTGATGAAGATGTACAAGAAAGTGTATCTAAAGTGCCGCTACTAGGTGATATCCCTATTTTAGGGCATTTATTCCGCTCTACCAGTACCAGCAAACGTAAACGTAATCTCATTATATTTATTCGCCCGACCATTATTCGTGATGGTATAAAAATGAATAAATTAAGCCACTCAAAATATAACTTTATTCGTGGTGAGCAACAAATAAAGCGAGATGACGGGATTGATTTGATGCCGCTAACTGATTCGCCAATATTACCAGAGTGGAATGACGCATTAATCTTGCCACCAACGTATGAAGAATACTTAAGAAAGCAAAATGCAGACGAGCGCAACGATGACTGATGCAATCACTGAAATCAGCGAAGAGCATGCAAAGCCACAAGATAGCAGCGACTTGATGACCAGCGATGATCTTGTTGAGCTACCCAATAAGCGTTTGCCTTTTTCGTATGCAAGGCGTGCGGGTATGTTATTAAGCAAAAATAATGATGACCGTGTCGTTTTCTACCGTGGTGAATTGGATATTGAAGCCCTGCTAGAAGTACGCCGTATTGCCGGTCATGGCTTTACACTTGAGCAATTACCAGATGATAAATTTGAATTGTTGCTCGAAGCATCGTATCAACGCGATAGCTCTGAAACTCAGCAAATGATGGAAGATATCGGCAATGAAGTGGATTTATTTTCATTAGCAGAAGACATGCCACAAACTGAAGATTTACTCGCTGGGGATGATGACGCGCCAATTATTAAATTGATCAACGCTATGCTTAGTGAGGCAATCAAAGAGGGTGCATCTGATATTCACATTGAGACCTTTGAGCAAGAGTTAGTAATTCGCTTTAGGGTTGATGGTGTGCTTAAAGAAGTACTTAAACCAAATCGTAAATTGGCCTCTTTATTGGTTTCGCGTATCAAAGTAATGGCGAAACTCGATATTGCTGAAAAGCGCATTCCACAAGATGGTCGTATTAGTTTACGTATTGCAGGTCGTGCTGTTGATGTACGGGTATCAACCATGCCATCTAGTTTTGGTGAACGTGTAGTACTTCGTCTACTTGATAAAAACAATGCACGTTTAAATCTTGAAGATTTAGGAATGACTTTACGTAATCGCGAGTTATTCTCTGATTTGATAAGTAAACCGCATGGTATTATTTTGGTGACCGGGCCAACCGGCTCAGGTAAAAGTACCACGCTTTATGCTGGTATGAGTCAAATTAACTCTCGCGATCGCAATATATTAACGGTTGAAGATCCAATTGAGTATGAAATCCCAGGTATTGGCCAAACTCAGGTCAACGCAAAAGTTGATATGACCTTTGCTCGTGGCCTTAGAGCGATTCTACGCCAAGATCCTGATGTCGTAATGGTTGGTGAAATACGTGATTTAGAAACGGCTCAAATTGGTGTGCAAGCATCACTGACTGGCCACTTAGTTATGTCAACGTTACATACCAATACAGCAGCGGGTGCTATTTCACGTATGGAAGATATGGGGGTAGAGCCTTTCTTACTTTCATCGTCATTATTAGGTGTGTTGTCACAGCGCCTAGTACGTACTTTATGTAAAAGCTGTAAAGAAGCTCACACCGCAGATGAGCGTGAATGTGAATTACTCGGCGTGCCGTTTGAGAATCCACCGACAATTTACCGCGCAGTGGGTTGTGAAGAATGTAACTTTAATGGTTACCGTGGACGTACGGGTATTCATGAGTTACTTGTTGTTGATGAAACTGTACGAGAGCTTGTGCACAGTGGTAAAGGTGAGCAAAGTGTTGAAAAATACATTCGTAAACATACACCAAGTATTCGTCAAGATGGCTGTAGCCGCGTATTGGCTGGTAAAACGACCCTTGAAGAAGTGTTACGTGTAACACGTGAGGAAGGTTAATAATGGCTGCGTTTGAGTATCGCGCGTTAGATGGTCGTGGCAAAGATAAAAAAGGTATTTTAGAAGCGGATACCGCTAAACAAGTTCGTCAATCCCTGCGTGAACAAGGGCTCACTCCATTAGAAGTGAGCCCCGCAGCACAGGGAGATAAACAGATTAAAGGTGAAAAAACTACGTTTTTAGGTGGTTTTTTTAAACCAAAAATATCTACATCGGATCTTGCATTAATCACTCGTCAGCTCGCTACTTTAATTCAGTCAGCACTGCCTGTTGAAGGAGCTGTTATGGCTGTCGCTGAGCAATGTGAAAAGCCACGCTTGAAGCGCATGTTGATGTCGGTACGCTCTAAAGTTGTAGAAGGTTACACCCTTGCTGATGGTATGTCTGAGTTTCCGCACGTATTTGATAACTTATACCGAGCAATGGTTGCGGCAGGTGAAAAGTCAGGCCATTTAGATGCTGTTTTGAATCGTTTAGCAGATTACACGGAGCAACGTCAGCACATGCGCAGTCAAATAACGCAAGCAATGGTATATCCGGTTATATTAGTTATTTTTGCAATCGGCATTGTATCCATTCTATTAGGTACTGTAGTGCCTAAAATATTAAAAACGTTTGAAAAATCTAAACAGGTTTTACCATGGACGACAGAGTGGGTAATGGCCGCGAGTAATTATGTGCAAAATTACTGGTTTATAACTCTTGTGCTGTTTACGTTGCTTGTTATAGGGATTAAACACGCATTAAAACAGCCAAAAATTCGCTTTTGGTATGATGCTAAAATTTTAATATTACCCGGTATTGGTAAGGTTGCGCGTAGTATTAATACGGCTCGCTTCGCGCGCACGTTGAGTATTCTGTCATCGAGTTCGGTGCCATTACTCGAAGGTATGCGGATCTCTGGCGAGGTACTGATTAATGAAAAAATTAAGAAAGCGGTAGCGGATGCATCAACGCGTGTCAGTGAAGGTGCGAGCCTTCGAGCATCGCTACAAGAAACCAAATTATTTCCACCGATGATGCTACATATGATCGCCAGTGGGGAAAAATCGGGTGAGCTTGAGCAGATGTTAGAGCGTGCAGCGAATAACCAAGACCGTGAATTTGAAAGCATGGTAAATGTCTCGCTAAAACTCTTAGAGCCTGCGATGATAGCGTCAATGGCAGTGATCGTATTGTTTATTGTTATGGCCATATTACAACCTATTATGGCGATGAATAAAGCGATTGGGCTGTAACAGTTTCAGGGATATCGTAATGCACTTTACCGTATTGCGATGAATTAATTATTAAGAAAAATAGAGGTACATACGTGAATAAACAATCAGGTTTCTCATTGCTAGAAGTTATGGTGGTACTGGTTATCATTGGCATGATCATGTCAATCGTGGCACCAAATATTATGGGTCAACAAGAAGAGGCGGCAATCGATAAAGCGCATTTGGATATCCAGCAGCTTGAAGATGCAATGAGTCTTTATAAATTAAAAAATAAAGCGTACTTAACGACAGAGCAAGGCTTAGAAGGTTTAGTGACACAAACCAGCGTAGAGCCAACACCAAGACGTTTTCCTGAAGGTGGTTTTATTTCTAAGCTACCAGAAGACCCATGGGGTAACCCATATCTATTAATCAGTCCAGGTGAAGTGGGTAAAATTGATATTTTTTCAATGGGACCAGATGGCGAAGCGGGCACTGATGATGATATCGGTAACTGGGACGAAGAAAAACAGTAATGCATAATAATTCAGCGGCGTTATTCTTTTTAGTACAGGGCTTAGCATGTTCTTAAGCCCCACAGCTAACTCACGCGCTACAAAATTGAAGCCACCAACGCGTGGCTTTAGTTTAATTGAAATACTCGTTGTGTTGGTGGTCATCGCCTTTGCAACAAAGATGGTGGTATACAGCCTTGATGGCGGTGTTGAAGATGAGCTTGATAAGCAAGCGCTGAGGCTGCATACCACCATTAATATGGCATCTGAATTTGCAATATTAAATCAGGTTGAATTAGGTTTTCATATTGACGAAGATACCTTTGAATTTTTAGTATTTGATGGCGAAAAGTGGATTGTGTTCGATCGCGATAAACTGTTTGCACCCATTAAAGTTGATGAGCGTCTTAAATTGACACTTAATCTAGAAGATCTCGCATGGGCTCAAGATAACCTTTTAGAGCAATCTAACTGGCAGGAGCTGATGAGCGGCGGTGATGACGATGATTTTTTAGAGCTTAAAAAACTTAAAATCCCGCAAGTCCTTATTTTATCTTCTGGTGAAGTTAGCGCGTTTCAACTTGTTTATGAATTAAAAGACGAAAGAGAGCCTCTGTACTTCATTGAAGGGGAGTTTTCTGCTCCTGTAAACCTACGCCGAGAACCTGAATAATGCTTAATAATAAAGGTTTTACTTTACTGGAAGTGATGGTGGCGTTGAGTATATGCGCTATGGCGGGTATTGCTGCTATGCAGGCAACGGGCGATCACATTAATCATTTATCAAGCCTTGAAGAGCAAACTTACGCATCATGGGTTGCTGAAAATGTATTGGTTGAACAACGGGCAAAAGGCAATAAATGGCAAGGAAAAAACGGCGCTAAAGGCACTGAGGTTATGGGGGGCGTTGAATGGTATTGGCGACAAGACGTGGTTGCCACAGCTGATAAAACCTTTGTAAAAGTGACTATTAATGTTTTTAGTGATGAAAAACTAGAATACTCAATCTATGAACTTACTAGCTACTTAAATAAAGGTGGTCGTTAAGTGAAGCAGCGCGGATTTACCTTATTAGAAGTGATGGTAGCGCTGGGCATCTTAGCCTTTGTCATTTTGGCTACTCATCAAATACTGGATTCGACCACTAAAGCAAAAGAAGCGTCGGACGAAAAAATTGCAGAATTAAATGGTTTGCAAACGACATTCAGGCTAATGGATCAAGATTTTAGCCAAATGACAAAGCGAGCCGTTCGCGACGAATCTGGCGATATACAAGAGTTTTATCTATTAGCGGGACGTTATACATTAAATAGCCAGTATGACGGCATAGGCTTTGTACGCGATGGTTGGGTAAACCCAATAAATTTATTACCTCGCTCAGAACTACAAGCAGTGGGTTATCGCGTGATAGATGACAACTTAGAGCGTGTGCATCGGGTGTATGTGGATCAGCTTGATAATCTTGAACCGCGTGTGCAAGTAATACTCGAAAATATTGAAGATCTTAAATTTGAGTTTTTAGATGACAAAATTGAATGGCAAGAGCAATGGCAAAAAAAGGAACTCCCTAAAGCGGTTGCTGTGACTATTACGCGTATTGATGAAGAGCCATTAAGGCGCATATTTTTAGTGCCAGGTAATGGCCAAGGGGGCAGTGTTGAACCATAAACCCCAGCAAGGCGCCGCACTCATAATTGTGTTGTTTATTGTTGCTTTAGCTTCAATATTGGCAGTTGAAATGAGTAGCAATCTGCTAATTCAGGTACAGAAAAGCACCAACATTCAAGGGCATCAGCAAGCAAAATGGTACGCCTATGCAGCGGAAGAGTTAGCAATAAAGGCATTGTTACAAAGCAAAAAAGACGATCCGGATAAAACCACACTAAAGCAGATTTGGGCTCAACAAGGTGATGTACCATACCCTGTTGATAATGGCACACTTCAAGGTAAAATTATTGATTTACAAGCGTGTTTAAATTTAAACGCATTGCGTGTAAAAGCAGCAACACAAGCAGGGAGTACAAGTAGAACAAACCCTGCACATAAGGCTCTACTTGCATTGCTTGAAAATATTGAAGACCTGCAATCAGATGAATCAGAAGAAGCGATGGCTGACAGTGTGTTTGATTGGCTAGACGAAGATAGTATTACGTATCGTTCGGGTGCAGAGGAAGACGAATACTTGTCGCGTCAATTTCCGTATATGACAGCGAATAGTTATTTTGCCTCAACATCAGAGTTACGTTTAGTTAAGGGCTTTAACCCGCTTGTAATGGAAAAAGTACTGCCTTACGTATGTGTTATACCAGGTAGTGAGTTATTGGCAATTAATGTTAATACGCTCGACCCCGAAAATGCCTTATTGCTTAGCGCAATGATTGATGGTTTGGATATATCTGGGGCGCAAGCCGTTTTAGCAGCACGCCCAGATGATGGTTTTTCAAATATAGAAGAATTTTTTGAGCAAGTGAATCAACAAGGGGCTCAAAATGTTAAGTCCGTTGAAAAGTTGTTCACCATAAATAGCGAATATTTTAAATTACAATCGCAAGCTGAATTTGTTGAGCTGCGTTTTTCGATGACCACATTACTGCAAGCCAAAGATGGTGAAGTAACGATACTGGCGCGAAAATTTGGAGGCGTACAGTGACAGAAATACTTTTGATCCGCACGGGTCAAACCCAGCAAGATAAAATTAATTGGTTGATTTACTCACCACTAGAACAAGAAATTATTGCCAGCGGTGACTTACCCAATGCAGAGCAATTGAGTGAGTTAACTGAAAAATCACAAAATCGAGAAGTGGTGGCATTGCTGCCTTGTGATCAAGTACAGCTTAAAACCGTTGAGCTACCTACTAAGTGGAATCGTAAACTCGAACAAGCATTACCCTATATGCTTGAAGAGGATATTGCGTGTGATGTTGATGATTTATTTATAGCGATAGCTGAACCGTCAATGATTGGTGATAAGCACGCAATTAATGTTGCGATGACAGATCGCGACTGGTTTGAATCTTGGTTAGCTATATTTGTTGAGCATGATATAGAAGTATTTAAATTATTACCCGATGCAATATTACTACCTACAGCAGAAAATGATGCCTTAAGTGTAATTGAGCTGGGTGAACAGTGGTTGTGTAAGCACGGCCTGTGGCGAGTTGGCGCAGTAGAGCAAAGCTGGCTAGCAGAATATTTAGCAGCGCTAGGTAATCCACATGTTGAGCACTATAGCCCTGCGTCACAATTCCCTGAGACAATTGATTTAACAGCGCAGACAGATGCTTATGATTTACCATTAGCGTTATTTGCAAAGCAATTACCGAGTGTGAAATTCAACCTTCGCCAGGGGCAGTACCAACTTAAAAAGAAAACGTCTTTATGGTGGGGATATTGGAAAAATGCTGCGATAGCAGCGAGCGTTGCTTTAGTGGGGTCAATCGTTATTAAAGGTGTTGAATTGCACCAATTGAATAGCGAAATAGACATAGCAAAAACACACGTTGTTGAACGTTACCAAAAAGCCTTTCCGGGTAAAGCTCTGAACCCTCATCTGATTAAAAGCCAAATTAAAGGTGAGCTCGCCAAACTTGATGGCGTTAGCAGTGCTGGCTTTTTAGACCTTACCAATGAGCTGGTTAGTGTGTTTAGTCAGGTTCAAGAGTTTAAGCCTGAAACGCTACGTTATGATCAACGTCGTAATGAATTAAGAGTGCGTGCTCGGGGTAAAGATTTTCAAACATTTGGTAAAGTTAAAGCAATCCTTGAGCAGCGTGGTTTAACAGTTGATCAAGGGTCATTGAACAATGATGGCGACTTTGTAGTCGGTGAAATAAAACTACGAGGTGCAGCATGAAACAACAGTTACTAAAACATTGGCGTTCTTTAAAAGAGCAAGAACAACAGTTAGTAATGATTGCGGGTGTTATTTTTGTTATTTTTGTACTTGTTATGGGGATTTTTAGACCGCTCAATAATGCCATTGCTGAAGCACAGAAAAATCAGCTTAAACAGCAAGAGTTATTGGCTTGGGTTGATACCAGTATTGTTAAATTGAAAGCTGGAAGTTCACGTGCTGTCATCAACAACCAAAATCTAAGTCAAATAGTCAATGCAACGCGTGGCCGTTACGATATTACAATTAGTAAAATGCAGCCGAATGACAACGCACTAAGATTAACGATTGACACAGTGCAATTTAATAAATTAGTGCAATGGCTAGATGAGTTAGTAAATGACAAAGGTGTGATGATCGAAAACCTCGATTTGAGCCGCGATGACAAGCAAGGCTATGTTCGAGTTAGCCGATTGGTATTAGAGAAGTAAGCATGAAAAAAACAGCCACACTTATAGTAATATTTATCATTAGTTTTATCGTGTTTGCTTTGTTAAAAACGCCCGCTGCTGTGGCGCTTAACCTTGCGAGTAAATACGTGCCTCAAGACGTACAAATAGGCAAAGTGTCAGGTACTGTGTGGCAAGGCCGAGTAATGCAACTTCGTTATCAGGGGGAGCAAATTAATAGCTTAACATGGGACATCTCTGGTTGGGCGTTATTTACAGGACAGCTTAAAGGTAATGTTAAGTTTGGTAATGCACGTGAAAAGACGGATATATCCGGTCGTGCAGATTTTAGCTATGGTTTGTTTAATCAAGCTATAACATTGTCAGATACAACACTGCGTTTAACTGTTGAGCGAGCGATGATGCGCTTACAGTTACCTTTGCCAATCAATGCCAAAGGACGAGTGATTGTACAATTGGATGAATTTTCTTCAGGGCAACCGTATTGCAATGCATTACAAGGTGAGATTTCTAGCCAGAATATTGATGTTCAAGGTTTATCTGGTTGGTTTAGCATTGGCCCTCTTAGCGGCCAGTTAAGCTGTAAATCAGGTGATGTTGCAGTGTTGGTTGATCCAGATAATCGCCTAGGGCTCGCAGCCGATGCAACACTCAAAGCGAATATGAACTTTAAGGTCGCAGGGTATATAAAACCTGACGCGTCACTACCAAAAGAAGTGCATGATGCGACTAAGTTTTTAGGCCGTGCTGATAGCGATGGCCGTTTTCCATTAAATTTTTAAGTGTTATTGAGTTATCTTATGCAAATACCTGAATTTACTCTGCAACATAGTCAGCAACTAAGTGCATTTTTAGCGAGCCGAAAAGGCGCAATGACATTGCCGCAAAGCCAAGGTTATTTATTCGCGATAATATGTTCGCCCGAGCCGTTAGATGTTCACGAGTGGCTTGAGCAGATAATACCTGATACACAAGGGCAACTAGAGGAGCAGATGTTATTCTCCTTTATGGCTATGTACCACCAAATTAGCGAGCAAGTCTACGAAACGGGTTTTAAACTCCCTGTAAGCTTGCAAATAGGTGCTGATAATGAAAACTACCTAGATTTACATGAATGCCAACAGTGGTGCTTGGGGTTTGTACACGGCTCGCAATCTTATGTTGATAAGTTAATGCAAGCAGGTTCACTTTCCGTTGAGTTAAAAGAAGCATTGCAAACAGCTTATGCGAGTTTGGGATTTTTTGCTCTAGAGCCTGAAGTGATAGCAACAATTGCTCAACAAAATCAGTTAAGCGATGCGCAACTGAGTCAGCAGCAATATGAGTTAATGGGTGATTTTGCACTAGGTTTTGCTGAACTGATAGAAATCATTGCAGTACAAAGTGGCTTATATACGGATGAGGAAGACAGCTGGAACTAGGGCGTGTTGACCTTTGTGGATTGAAATTCGTTCAATCTAGGGGCTATTTAATCGCGGCGCGAGGTTTGTAACCTAGCAGGCTAAGTAAAAACCGAGCAAAGCTTGTACGTCCTGCTCACGCCTTTACCTACATCCGTGTAGGTAACAAAGAGTCAATCCCCCTAGGGTATATAGCAGGGGATACCTGCTATATTAGATCAAGTATGATTTCAGTACAGTTTTGCGGGCATTTAGCGATGCCTTTTCCATGCTGCTGAGTTTTTAAATCTAACGTCAGCACTCCTTGGCACTTTTCGCACTTCACGGTCTGTCCTTTAGCGAGCTTTTTCAGCAAGTTTTTATGCTGGTTAAACGACGCGCTGCTTTTTTTTGTTAATGCTGAGAAATCCACTATTTAGCTCTATTTTCTATCAGTGACTCGGATACGATAGAACATACTGTAGCTAGACGATCTTCATAAAAATATAAATTAAGGTCTTTACTATTACAGTAACGCGTATGGAACAACTGCAGTTGCTCATCTGTTTTTAAGGTATCTTCTAGATACTCGCGCTCAGATCCTGATAGTGTGAGTGCAGAGCTAATTCGGCTTTTAGCCATGCTAGCACCTCTACCTCGGTTTATATTTCCAGCATCACTGAGTACGCCAACACCTTCCCCTAATAGTTTTTCTCTAGGTTCTTTTATCATTGGGTGGTCGATAGTAAATAACGCAAGTATTACAACAACAAGTACAAGAAATTTCTTCATATGAATAAACTTTGATCTAAGCGGGTATGAATTGACCACTAGTGTAATAAAATGCACCTTTGTAAAGCAAGTAAGTTAGGTGAATAAATTATTAGCATTGAATTTCAGTTTTTCTAAATAGAGTTGGTATAATGCTTATGAACAATTAGATTTTTCAGAAATCTCTGAACATAACGAAGCGCTATGTCAGTTTCTGCACTATTTTTAGTATGAGCTTTCTATATTTTATTTATTGAATAAAGCCATATGATTGTTCAACTTTCATTCTCCAAGCGGCGTTGAGGAACTTCGATGGAAAAGCAAATAAAAGTAAAGAACATACCTTCTGAGGTGAAGATCGAGAAACCAGATCTTAATGCCCCACAAGATAGATTTAACCCCCGAAACCGCATTTATGTGCGTGCAGTAACTGGTTTACACCAACTGCTAAGGCAGCGTATCGGTTTTCTTGGCATGTTAGCGTTTATGGCGTTGCCATGGATAAACTTTAATGACCAACAAGCCGTGCTATTTGATTTGATGGGTCAAAAGTACAATATATTTAGCCTAACGTTATGGCCGCAAGACTTTACTATTCTTGCTTTTATTTTAATGCTTGCCGCATTTGCATTATTTTTAGTGACTACCTTCTATGGCAGAGTGTGGTGTGGCTATACATGCCCCCAAACAGTGTGGACCTTCATCTTTATTTGGTTTGAAGAGAAATTAGAGGGGACTGCCAATAAGCGCAAAAAGCTTGATCAGCGGCCGATGGATTTCGATAAGCTGTGGCGAAAAACAGCTAAACATACGAGTTGGATTGCATTTTCGCTTTACACTGCACTGACATTTGTTGGTTATTTCACACCTATCCGAGAGCTACTTCCTGATTTTATCACCTTTAATGTGGGTGGTTATGCGCTTGTGAGTATTTTAGTATTTGCAGCGTGTACATACGCAAATGCGGGATGGATGCGTGAAATTATGTGTTTACATATTTGCCCCTACTCACGCTTTCAATCAGCAATGTTTGATAAAGACACCTTCACCGTTAGTTATGACGAAACTCGCGGCGAGAATCGTGGTCCTCGTAGCCGTAAAGACGATCCTAAAAATCTAAACCTCGGTGACTGTATTGACTGTAACTTGTGTGTTCAAGTATGTCCGACCGGTATCGATATTCGAAATGGCTTGCAGGCAGAATGTATAAACTGTGGTGCGTGTATTGATGCATGTGATGGTGTGATGGATAAAATGAGTTACCCACGCGGGCTTATTTCATACACGACGGAGCGTAACTTAGAAACGCCGGATAACAAAACAAACCCATTGCGACCTAAAATTATTGGTTACATTGTGATTCTAGTTATATTAAGCACTGCGTTGGTTGCAAATATAGTCATGCGTAAACCGATGGACTTAGATATCATAAGGGATAGAAATCAGCTTTATCGAGTCGATTTTGATGGTTTAGTTGAGAATACATACACCCTTAAAGTAATTAATAAAGCGCAATACGAGCAAAGCTTTAATATTAAAGTTGAAGGGTTGGAAAACTTTAAATATATAGGCAAGCAAACTTTCACTGTGCAGGCCGGTGAATCACATAATGTACCATTATCACTAGTAATGGACCCATATGATTTGAAAAAGCCTATGACCGAGTTTAATTTTATCTTATCGCCAGTGGATGAGCCGAGTTCACAAATTTCGCAGCCGAGCAACTTCTTTAAAGCACGATAGTTAAGTACACTATCACTTAATAAAAAGCGGGATTTTCCCGCTTTTTTATATTGATGAGAATTATGAGTAAATTTAGCTTTGTAGACTTAACCCCAGATTCAATTTTAGATGCCGTTGAAAGTATCGGCATTTATGCCGAGTCTGGCTTATTAGCATTAAATAGTTATGAAAACCGTGTTTATCAATTTAAAGCTGAAGATGGCAATCGCTATGTTGTTAAATTTTACCGACCTGAGCGCTGGAGCAAGGCACAAATACTAGAAGAGCACTTATTTGCAGCGGAGTTAGCTGATGCCGAGGTGCCAGTTGTTGCGCCGATTAGTCGTAATGGTGAGAGTTTATTTGAACATGACGGCTACTTGTTTACGCTGTTTCCAAGTGTTGGTGGACGTATATTTGAAGTTGATAATTTAGATCAGCTTGATGTACTTGGGCGTTTGATAGGCCGAATGCATCAATCAGCAAAAGTCAGTGAATTTAGTCACCGGCCTACAATTAGCTGTGATGAGTATTTAGATACAGCTAAAATTCAGCTTCAAAACAGTAACCTAGTGCCAAGTAGCCTAACTACAGCGTTTTATACCATTTTGGATATGGTGATCGATAAGACCAAATCACTCTATCAACAAGTCAGCACAATACGCCTGCATGGAGACTGCCACGCAGGTAATATTTTGTGGGCGGGTGATGCGCTCATGTTTGTAGATTTAGATGATAGTCGCCAAGGTCCTGCTATTCAGGACTTATGGATGATGCTAAGTGGCGATCGAAACAACCAACTGTTACAGTTAGATACCTTGGTGGCGGCCTATGAAGAGTTTTGTGATTTTGACCACTCTCAGCTTAAATTGATTGAACCATTACGTGCTATGCGTATGATCCATTACATGGGATGGTTAGCTAAACGCTGGGATGATCCTGCATTTCCACGGAACTTTTCGTGGTTTGCGGATGACAAATACTGGGAGCAACAAATTTTAGCATTAAAAGAGCAGTATTCTGCACTACAAGAACCAGCGCTAAAATTACTGCCATAAATAAATTATTTTAAAAAAGTGAATCGAGAGTCCAATGCTTAAAAAATTAAAACTGAGTCTTCTACTTTTATGTTTACCCTTTGCAGCTATGGCCGCAGACTTTAAAGCGGGTGATCAATATGATGTATTGAATATTGAAAAAAGCAAAACGCCCCAAGTAACCGAGTTTTTCTCATTCTATTGCGGACATTGCTTTAAGTTTGAGCCCGTCGCTAAAGCGATCGAAAAAAGCTTGCCTGAAGGTGCTGAGTTTATTAAAAACCATGTAAATTTTCTTGGTGGTTTAACACCACAAGTGCAAAGTAACTTAAGCTACGCTTATATCATTGCTAAACAGCATAATAAAGGTGAGAAAATTGCGGATCAAATCTTCAACAGTATTCATGTTCAACGCGCACCGCTTGATAACATTAAAGATGTTAAAAAGTTACTTGAAGTGAATGGTATTGATAATGATACATTTAATAGCGATATTGCCAGCATGCCAGTTATTTCAGCTGAGCGTGCTATGCAAGATAAGCAAAATAAATATTCTGAAATGGGCGCTTTGACCGGCGTACCAACATTCATCGTAAACGATAAATATAAAATAAATATCAATACCATTAAGAGCCAAGAGCAGCTTAATGAGTTAGTAGAATTTTTATTAGAACAATAATTTTTTGGAGTTAATTGATTATGATTAAATTAGTTAAAGCAGGATTACTTGCCTTATTGCTACCTTTGGCGGCAAATGCGGCGCCAACGACTTACGAAGAAGGCGTGCATTATGAGATTGTCTCTGAGCGTGCGAGCAAAAAACCTGAAGTAAAAGAGTTCTTTTCATTTTATTGCCCAGCGTGTAATAACTATGAAGCGCTACTGGCTGAAGTTAAACCAAAATTAAATACAGGCGTTGAGTTCAAAAAAAGCCATGTGGATTTTGTCGGTGTGCGAGACCCAGAAAATCAGCAAATGATCTCTCAGGCTCTAGCAACAGCTGAAGTGCTACCACAAAAGGATGCATTGATTGCCGCTATGTTTAACCATATTCACGCCAAGCGCGCAAAGTTTAACGAATTAGCAGATATAAAAGATGTATTTGTTGCCCAAGGTGTTGATGGCGACAAGTTTGATAAAGTTTATAAGAGCTTTTCAGTGCGTACTATGAGCTCGAAGATGAAACGCGATCAAAATTACTATAAAGAAAAGGGCGCACTACGTGGCGTACCAACCTTTATCGTCAATGGTAAGTATAAGCTTAACTTAGGTCGTGAAACAGGTATTACAGAACCTGATGACATTAGTAAACTGATTAACTATTTAGCTGCTAAATAGCTAAATAGCTAAATAGCTAAATACAAAATTATGATGAAAGCCCCGGATGCGGGGCTTTTTTGTTTATAGAGATGCATGATGGAAAAGATTTTCGTATCGAGTTGTTTGTTGGGCGCCCCCGTACGTTATGACGGTAAAGGCCAGGCATTAAAACACCCCCAATTAGCCACTTGGCAGCAGCAAAAAAGAATCGTTTCTTTTTGTCCGGAAGTTGCTGGTGGCTTACCAATTCCACGAGCCCCTGCAGAGTTAAAGTCACAAAAAGTAATAACCAAAAGCGGTGAAGATATGACTGCTGAGTTTGAGCTTGGTGCTCAAAGAGCGTTACGCTTTTGTAAGCTAAACCACATTCGGTTTGCATTACTAAAAGAGTCGAGCCCGTCATGTGGGCGAAATAATATCTACGACGGCACGCATAGCGGTATAAAAATCATAGGTATGGGTTTAACTGCGGCATTATTAGAGCAAAATGATATAAAGGTATTTAGCGAAATGCAAATACCAGCGCTGTTAAAAGCACTGGCACAGGAAGTATAGCTATTTTATCAAAGCGCCTTTTTTTGTAAAAACACGCCCGACTCAATATGATGGGTGTATGGGAACTGATCAAAAATAGCGAAACGTTTGACGTCATGCGTACGGGTTAAGTGGTCTAAATCGCGTTCTAGTGTCTCAGGGTTACACGAAATATAAATAATGCTCTCGTAATTGGCGACTAAATCACATGTTAATGTATCCATGCCTGCGCGTGGTGGATCTACTAAAATAGTTTGACAATCGTAGCTGGTTAAATCAATCCCTTCTAACCTAGAGAATGTACGCTCGCCGTTCATTGCTTGCGTAAACTCTTCACTCGACATACGAATAATATCTAAATTGGTTACATTATTTTTAGCAATATTATATTGCGCCGAATGCACCGATGACTTAGATATTTCTGTTGCCAATACACGGTTAAATGAGCCAGCTAGCGCAATTGAAAAATTACCATTGCCGCAATAAAGCTCAAGTAAATCATTCTTAAGAGGTTTACATAAATCTTGTGCCCACTCCAGCATTTTGATGTTCACTTGTGCATTGGGTTGAGTGAAGCTATTTTCTACCTGCTGATAAATAAGCGCTTGGCCATTAACCGTTAAGTGCTCGGTTACATAGTCAGTGCCTAGTACTTCTTTTTGTTTACGCGCGCGACCAATAAAGTCAATTTTAAATGAATGGCTTAGCTTTTCTTTTAAGGCTTTTATTTCAGCCATCCACTCTTCATCAAGTGGCTTGTGGTAAAGTAAACTTACTAAAATTTCACCACTGAGAGTCGATAAGTAGTCAATCTGAAACAGTTTGCGGCGCAGGATTTCACAGTCTTTAAGATTATCAATCATCGCTTTCATTACTTCACCAATTAATGGCGCAGCAGGGTCAAACTCATCGACCCTAATTTTTTCTTTTGTTGCTTGGTCAAACATGATGTGAAACAGATCGTCGCCATCATGCCAAACTCTAAATTCAGCTCGTTGACGGTAATGAATTGGTTCAGAGGCAAATACGTCTAGTTGTTCAACACCAAAGCGTTGGAATTGCGCAATGATACGTTGCTCTTTTTCTGTTAATTGTGCATCGTATTCAGTTGTATCTATCTTTATAACCGCCATTACCTAATACCTTATCTCATTATGCTGTTTATCGGCGCTATTGTAGGGGGCAGAGAGTATTTGTCTAGTTTTGAGTAATAGTAAATGCTGTTTTTTTGTACGTATCGCTTTAGTTATTCGTTTTTAGGCCGATAATGAAGTAAGCAGAAATAGGAGTCGGATCATGAAAATTGGTAACTTTGGCTTTGTTCCAAATAATAATGTCAATAAATACAGCAATAAAGGCGCATTGCAGCAGCCTACAATACAATCCCCCCAAGATAGCTATCAGCAACGTGGTAAAGAATTAGCTGCAAAAGTATTGGGAGATAAAATGGCTGAAGCCTTAGGTTTGCCGATCGCTGAAGAGAAAAAAGACAAGCCACTGTTTGATTTTGATGAAATTGTCAAAAATGTGCTTAGCTTTGTTACTGGCGCAGTTAAAAAGGCACAGGTCGATGGCGCAGACAATGAGAAATTAAAAGGTATGCTTGATGACGCACGTAAAGGTGTGCAAATAGGTATCGATGGCGCGTTTGAAGAACTAAAAGATACCGGCATCTTAAATGATGAAATTGAAGAAGGTATAGAAAAGTCAAAAGAGGGCATTTTTAATGGCCTCGATGAATTTGAAGATGACTTATTTAATCCCAAGCCAGATTCAGTAAGTGTTACGCAGGCGCAATATTTAAGTTTAAGTAATAACGCGCAATATAACTTCACGACCGCAGAAGGTGATGAAGTGAGTATTAGTTTTGCCGATGCATTCAAACAGCAATCAGCAAGTAGTTATCAGCGTAATGGTCAAAATGAAGGCTATGCGAGTGAATCATCGCAATCACGAGAGCTATCATTTAGCATGTCAGTCAATGGCGATTTAAATGAAGATGAGCAAGAAGCCATTAACGCCCTTATGGAAGACCTACAGAGTGTCAGTAAAAAATTCTTCGGTGGTGACATGGAAGATGCATTTGAACAAGCTAAAGAGCTAAATCTAGGTAATGAACAGCTGGTGGCATTTTCAATGGATTTAAAGCAAACCAAAACGTTCGCGGCAATAAAAGGCTATGAAGAAAATAAGCCTGCGCCAGAAAAAGCAATTACCGAGAAGGTCGCGCCATTTAACAGTGATTTAAAAGATGCATTTAATAAAGCAGGTGATCTTGCATTGCAAAATGAGCTGTCAGGTATTTTGCAATGGTTAAATCAAGATCAGGAAGAAGTCGGCAAGCTAGTTGATTATACCAAGGCCATGTTTGAACAAATGAACAAGTTACGCTCAGCAACACTAGAGGGTGAAGCTTAAGCTTTATTTTAGAAGATGTGCATGGCAAACTGGTCAGCTTAGGTTTAGTTTGGAGCGAGTCGTTTGTCAGCACATATAATGGTATTTGATTCTGGAATAGGGGGGACAACCGTTCTTGAGCATATTCAGAAGCAGCTCCCATATGCACGCATTAGCTATTTTATGGATAATGCATTTTTACCCTATGGTAAATTGAACCAGCAAAAAATTATTGAACGCCTCAGAGGTTTACTGCACTTTATCGAAGTGAACTCACTTAGCGTTGATGTGTTAGTTATAGCATGCAATACGGCATCCACTTCAGCATTGAGTGCTATTCGATCATTAACACACATTCCTATAGTAGGCGTAGTGCCTGCCATTAAACCTGCCGCAAGTATCACGAACAGTCATCACATAGGCCTACTCGCAACACCAGCAACGATAAGCAGCCCATATACACAGCAATTAATCGAAGACCATGCTTCATCTATCACTGTTAGTTTATATAGTAGTGTCGCGTTAGTCGCTATTGCTGAATATACCTACTTAAATGGAGTGGTCGACACAGACAAGTTAAACGCCGAGCTTAGAGAGTTATCAATTAATCAAAGTATTGATGTTTTGGTATTAGGGTGTACGCATTTTCCCATTTTAGCGTCGGCGATTCATGCATTTTATCAAGGCAGCATTAAATTATTAGATTCGGGAGCGGCGATAGCAAAGCGGGTAGAAACTGTGCTTATAGAGAAAAACTATTCCTTAAACAGCAAAGTTACTTTTGATCACAAAAAAAAGCCGCTGCATTATTATGCAACGGCTTCTATTGTCATTGATGAGCAACCGGTGGAGCTAGTTACACTGACTGATCCGATTCAGAACGAAAAGAGTTAGGCTCGTCATCTTGTTTTTGTTTTGCTTCACGAACTTTCAACGTACGTTGTTGGAACTCGCTATCGTTTAACTTAGCAATTGCATTATCAGCATCTGACTCTGCCATTTCAACAAAACCAAAGCCGCGGCGCTTGCCAGTATTTTTATCCTTTAATAAACGAACATTAAACACTTTACCTTGCTCTTCAAATAAAGCACGAACAACACCTTCATTTGCACGATAAGGAAGATTGCCTACATAAAGTGTTTTTGTCTTTACTTCGGCTTCTTCTAAATCGTCAGACGACATTGCAGCAATAACAACACCACCAATTAGTAAACCAGCACCAAATAACAGTGCAGGACTTAATTGTAGGCTTGAAAGCGCAAAATTAACTATAACGAAACCAATAACAGCAAGGATAACTGAAGAGATAAGAGATTTTTGATCGGGTAATTTCATTTTTGATCTACCAATAAACAGGAAATAAACATTAATTTAACATTGCGAACTTGCTATCTTAACGCGATAAATGAACATAGCAATGGTATTTATGTGAAATTATCTAATTTAGCTTAAAAAAACAGCTCTGTAGTAGGCGTGAATTATCATTTTAAGCCGATTAGCACGCTTTTTGAGCGAACAGTCAAAATATCGAAAAAAAGTGTTGATCTGTTTTTGGATCTCCCTATAATGCGACCCCACTGAGACGGGAAACGCCAACGCATAGCGAGGCGCGGACTTATCAGAGAGTTAAATAAAACTTCGGTTTTAAATATTCAAAAAGAAAATTTAAAACAAAGTATTGACTCGAAAAATAAAGGGTGTATTATTCGCATCCCTTGAGTCGCTAAAGCGAATCAAAACGTTCTTTAACAATATAAAGCAATCATCTGTGTGGGCACTCGT
>NZ_JABEPJ010000031.1:0-31728 GCF_013002825.1 Pseudoalteromonas sp. NEC-BIFX-2020_002 | reverse complement strand
CTGTAAGCTGTAAGCTGTAAGCTGTAAGCTGTAAGCTGTAAGCTGTAAGCTGTAAGCTGTAAGCTGTAAGCTGTAAGCTGTAAGCTGTAAGCTGTAAGCTGTAAGCTGTAAGCTGTAAGCTGTAAGCAAAAATATTCCGAATTTATATTCAGCAATGCAAGCTCTTTTTATTTTTTGTGGTGGCATTACATTGGGAATAAAAAGCTATATTTGTAGCCTTTATCTATGGAAATACATTCACGTAGGAGCCAGCTTTAGCTGCGAATGATTTATATTTTATCACTTTAGCTTTCTCGATGTAGCCCGCAGTGCTTATGTGCGCTCGGTGGTGAAAATAATCATTGTCGCCATGAATGACGACCTACATGGGTTTTCTAGATGTAGCGCGCTGCGCTTCTGTGCAATCGGTGGTGAAAATAATCATTTTCGCCATGAATGACGAGCTACATGAGTGCGGTGTTTAAATGTGCGTAGACTCGGGATTTTTCATTTAATTTTCAGGACTGTTTTAGGTTGATTTTTTAAATCATTTTTTAGGTAATACAATGCAAAATTTTTTTCTCGATATAATTACAGTGATGCAAGACCAGCTGTGGTTTTATTTACTTACAGTAGGCCTTGTTAGCCTTTGTATTGGCAGTTTTTTAAACGTCGTTATTTATCGCTTACCCGTTATGATGCAACGAGAGTGGCAAACTGAGTGTCGCTTGCTGCTCGATGATGAACTCACTCACGCTAAAAACAAACGCACTGATGACGTAATTACTGAGCCTTTTAATTTAGTAAAACCAAACTCGACTTGTCCAAAATGTAAAACTGCAATTAAAGCATGGCAAAATATTCCTGTAATTAGCTGGCTATTTTTAAAAGGCCGTTGCGGTAGTTGCAGTAACCCTATTTCGATACGTTACCCTATCATTGAAATGCTCACAGCCGTGATGAGTTTAATCGTCGCTTACACCTTTGGTGTTACTGAACAAGCTGCGCTATATATTTTTATCACTTGGGTATTAGTGGCACTCACCTTTATTGATATTGATCATATGCTCCTGCCAGATCAACTCACCCTGCCTTTGGTGTGGTTGGCACTTATTGCAGCTGTAATGGGAATTACTATTTCTCCTGCCGATGCAATTATCGGGGCGGCCTGTGGCTATTTAAGCTTATGGAGCGTTTTTTGGCTATTTAAGCTGATCACAGGTAAAGAAGGAATGGGTTATGGTGATTTTAAATTACTTGCCGTATTTGGCGCACTTTTAGGGTGGCAAGCACTGCTCACTATAATTTTGCTTTCAAGTGTTGTGGGGGCTGTGATTGGTATTACACTTTTAAGTATACAAGGTAAAGATAAAGCCACTCCTATTCCATTTGGACCCTATTTAGCCATTGCCGGCTGGGTTGCATTATTGTGGGGTACGCAAATTCAACAGATGTACTTTAACTGGCTTGGCTACTAGTTATGGCACGCTCTAAAAACAATTGGATTCTAGGTTTAACGGGGGGCATAGGCTGTGGAAAAAGTGCTGTCAGTGAGCTATTTGAACAGCATGGCATCACAGTAGTTGATGCTGATATCATTGCTCGTCAAGTAGTCGCCCTTGATAGCACTGGCTTACATGAAATAGGTAAGCATTTTGGCGCTGATATTCTCAATCATGATGGTACGTTAAACCGTACAAAGCTTAGAGAAATTATTTTCGCTGATAGTGAGCAAAAAAATTGGCTTAATGCCCTTTTACACCCGTTAATTCGTGAAAAAACCATCTCGGATCTAAATGCTGCATCTAGCCCTTATGTAATACTAACTGCGCCTTTATTATTTGAAAACCAGCTAGATAAATACTGTAATCGTACTTTGGTGATTGATGTGCCAATCGAAGTACAGGTTGCACGAACAGTAGCAAGAGACAATATAAGCCTAGCACAAGCCAACAGTATAATTGCAGCGCAAATGAGCCGAGAAGATAAACAGGCTAAAGCAACTGATATCCTAGATAATAATCGCGCATTAAGCTTAGTAGCCCAAGACGTAACGCTATTACATCAACGTTACATGGCATTGGCCAATGAATCTAAAATTTAAGCTACATATTCCTAATAAATTATAAATTTTTAATATTTTAGTTGGCAAATCATACTAAATTAGAAAGACTAATGTTATACCAATTGCATTAAATTAGTGATCTATTATTGCGACAAGAAAATGGCTCAATAACAAGGCAAAAATTATGATATATAGTTGTTCTATATAAGTAATTTTCAACGCAGTTAGTGAGTTATTTAATTCGCTAGAATGATCACGTTTTTAATAAAATTGGTATTATACCCTGCTCTTTTCTGATAAATTGCTGACTATGAGAGGTGTTTACAAAGGTGCGCAATGAATATTAACTCACCATTACTTAGAAAGTTTATCACGCTTGGCCGAATTGACGCCGAAACTGTTAAGTTAAAACAGCGTGAATTTAGCTCAACTGCAGAACTAATAGCGAAATGCGGTGGCATTGACGGCCATGAACTTGCAGAACAATGCATTGATCTATTCCGCGTTCCTTATTTTGATATTAAAGACTTTAATGTAGAGCTAATACCTAAAGAGCTGGTTAAAGATAAACTCATTCGTGAGCATCATATTCTACCTCTAGTTAAAAAAGGCCGTAAACTTTATATTGCAGCCTCTGATCCTACTGATTATGGTGCCTTTGAAAACTTTGAGTTTAGTACGGGGTTATCTTGTGAAGTACTCGTTGTTGATTACCGCCAACTAGAAGCTAAAATAGAACAACTTCTTGATGCAGCAGGCAGTTTACACCTTAGCGATGAAGAATTTAAAGAGTTTAGTGACTTAGATACTGACTCACTAAAAGAGCCTCAAAATCAAGGTGATGATGAAAAAGACGACGCACCCATTATCGTCTATATCAATAAAATATTGATGGATGCCATTAAAAAAGGCGCCTCCGATTTACACTTTGAACCCTACGAACATAAGTACCGTGTGCGTTTTCGTATTGATGGTATTTTGCATGAAATGGCCAGTCCGCCGAATAGTCTAGCAACGCGTTTATCAGCACGTATAAAAGTAATGGCACGATTAGATATTGCCGAGAAACGTAAACCGCAAGATGGTCGTATTAAATTAAAAATCACTGAGCGTAAGAGTATCGATTTCCGGGTAAGTACCCTACCCACCCTTTGGGGTGAAAAAATCGTAATGCGTATCCTTGATTCGTCCAGCGCTATGCTTGGTATTGATGTACTCGGTTACGAAGTAGAGCAGAAAAAACTTTACATGGATGCACTGCAGCAACCTCAAGGTATGATTTTAGTTACAGGTCCTACGGGCTCTGGTAAAACGGTGTCTTTATATACGGGTTTAAATATTTTAAATCAACCTGAGCGTAATATCAGCACCGCCGAAGATCCTGTCGAAATCAACCTCGAAGGTATTAACCAAGTACAGATCAACCCGAGAGCTGATATGACCTTTGCCAATGCCCTTAAAGCATTCTTGCGTCAAGATCCCGATGTCGTCATGGTGGGTGAGATCCGTGACCTTGAAACCGCTGAAATATCAATAAAAGCGGCACAAACAGGTCACTTGGTAATGTCCACGTTGCATACTAACTCAGCGCCTGAAACACTAACTCGTTTGTTAAATATGGGCGTACCAGCGTATAACGTTGCAAGTTCAATTAGCTTGATCATTGCGCAGCGTTTAGCACGTCGCTTATGTCCAAAATGTAAAACACCTGAAACATTGCCAAGTGAAGAATTACAGCGCCAAGGTTTTAGCCCTGAACAAATAAGCGAGCTTACCCTATTTGCACCTAAAGGATGTGATAGCTGTACTGATGGCTATAAAGGCCGTGTCGGTATTTATGAGGTTATGCAAATTACCCCTGAGATCGCACAAATTATTATGCGCGGTGGTAACTCTTTAGAAATTGCTGAAGTATCATTACGATCAGGGTTTAATAACCTGCGTTTGTCGGGCCTAAGAAAAGCTGCAGCAGGCATGACATCATTAGCTGAAATAAACCGTGTAACGAGTTTTTAAAAGCCTAAAACCTAGGCTTTTAAAATCATAAACAATATGTATGAGAATATGCTATGCCAACCGTTGTAAACTGCCCAACTTGTAAAGCACAAGTTGAATGGTCAGATGAAAGCCCTTACCGCCCATTTTGTTCAAAGCGCTGTCAATTAATTGATTTAGGTGAGTGGTCGCTTGAAAACAATAAAATATCAGCCCCTATTACCAGCGCCAATGACCTTAGCCAAGATATGATTGAGGACATAGAGGAAATGCTAGCTAAAAATGATGACGATTTTTTTAAATAGCCGTTATTAATTACAGGGCTGTATATTAACGTGGGGTAAACCCGCTGCTACACAAAAAAGCGTGGATTATTAAACCCACGCTTTTACTTTTAATACCGCTAATTATTAACCTTCTTTTTTCTCACCACGGTCGCCTTTTTTACCGCCTTTACCTTTTTTACCCATGCGTTTTTTCATTGCAGAGTACTTTTCACGTTGCTCGGCATTTAATACTTGCCATACTTGGTGCTGAGTTCTTAAGTTAATTAAAGCAAACTGTTCGCCCTTAGTTTGACGTTCAGTAAGTAATTCTTTGGCTGCTGCTTCATCAAACGTTGGCATTTCAAGTAATGTTTTCATTTTTTCTTTGTGAGCCATACGCGCTTTTTTCATCGCTTCTTTGTCATCACCGCGTAACGCTTTAAACTGCGCTTTTTGCGCATCAAAAATAGTTTGTAGCTGAGTTTGCTGTGCTTGCGTTAAGCTAAGTTTATCAGCGCCACGTTCAGACAATAAAAAACGTGCTTGATGCTTTTGCTGCGAGTGACCTTGTTTATGGTGTCCACCCTCTTTAGCCATTACGGCTGTAGTGCCTAGAGAGGCGGTTACCAAACCACAAATTAATACTAGTTTATAAATTTTAGCTGACATAGTCATAATAATTACCTTTGGGTTGGTTGCGAACTTATTGTGTGTTTCGTTGATGGATTAACTATAACAACTGCAATGCAAAGCAACGCAAAGCAATGTAAAGGTTGTGTAAAGGTTCACTTTTAAGCACTTTAAAGCGTAAAATGAAGTTATTCCCCCACGGTAAAGGCAAGCAAATGAAACTGCTAATGATTGATGATGACACTGGCTTATGCGAACTACTTAGTGAATATTTAACAGCACAAGGCTATCAAGTCGAATGTGTTCACGATGGGGAGCAAGGTTTAAAACAAGCACTCAGCCAAGAATACGCTTTGATTTTGCTGGATGTAATGCTGCCTAAACTAGATGGCTTTGAAGTTTTAAAACAGTTACGCCAAACAAAATTAACGCCTGTTATTATGCTAACAGCCAAAGGCGAGGACTTTGATCGTATTTTTGGCCTTGAGCTTGGCGCAGACGACTACATTCCAAAACCATTTAATCATCGTGAGTTACTAGCTCGCGTAAAAGCAATAACACGCCGTATAGAACACATAACCAACTTAGGTAACAGCACGGCAAACAAGTTATCAGTGAACAACATAGTTATTAATCTCGCTGCTCGTGAAGCTTATGTAGATGAGCACCCATTAAGCCTAACAGGCACTGAATATGAAGTACTTGCGTTATTAGTTAAAAGCGCAGGCGAAGTTGTTAGTAAAGAGCAAATAAGTGAACAAGTGCTTGGCCGACGCCTCGCTTCATTTGACCGCTCTATTGATATGCATGTAAGCAATATCCGTAAAAAAATAGCTGAGTTCAATATTACTGAACGGATAAAAACGATGCGGGGAACGGGTTATGTCTTTATCCAAGGCGAGTAATAAAGCGAATTTAAAGTGGTTGATTCATCCTAAAAAGTTTTTATTTTTTAAAATTTTTGTGTGGTTTTGGTTAACTGTTATAGGCACAATTGCCTCTCTAGTGTTTTTAAGCAACATTGCAACCAATCAAGTTAGTAACGAAAAACTACGCGGGCCGATGCAAAAAAACCTTGAGTACACAGCTAAAAGCATTGAGCGCAGCGTCACTAGGCACAAAAAATCAGTTCGTGACATACTCTCTCACCCGCGTTTAGCTAAGCGTAAGTTATTATATTTAAACTCAGATCAACCTGAGCTATCGCTCAGTAGCCAAGTACCACCAAATGAAGTTGACTTAAGCCTTCTTAACTTTACCAAGAGCATGGAACCCCAAGTTATTTTCACTGAGCACTATCAAGCCTTTGGCCCTATTAAAGTCAATGTGCCTGAAGGGTTATTTTACTTATACGAAATTAATGTAAATCACCAAACTCCATTCTTTATACGCTTAAAGTTAATGCCAATTTGGTTAAAAATATTGATCGCACTCCTCGCTTCGCTTGCGCTTAGTTTTGTGTTCAGCCGTAGTTTAATTGCACCTATAAATAGCTTAAAACAAGCGGCTATCGCGCTTGCTAATGGTGACTTGTCTGCAAGAGCAAAAATCGATCCTCAAAGAGAAGATGAACTTGGCGTACTTGGCCGCGACTTTAATAGCATGGCAATTCAATTAGAGCGATTACTTTCAGCACAAAAACGTTTACTTGCTGATATATCCCATGAATTACGCTCACCACTAACTCGGCTAAAGATGGCAACTGGCCTTGCTCAAATGCAAACTCCAGAAGAAAACCAAACCTACTTACTACGTATAGAAAAAGAAGCTAATCAACTAGATAAAATGATTGCTGATGTATTACAAGTATCGCGCTTAGAGGCAAAAAGCCAAGCGCTATCACTGCATAAACAGTCCATCGAAGTCATTGTTGAACATGTACTCAATGACGCTCAATTTGAAGCAAACCAAAGCGCTAAACAGCTCATCGTAAATGGGCAACTAAACGCCGAACTTAACTGTGATGAAGCGCTTATAGCCAGTGCGCTAGAGAATGTACTGCGTAACGCAATTAAATATGCTGAGCATACTATTCACTTAACTCTACAGCAAAGCGATGCTATTTATATTGAAATCAGTGATGATGGCCCCGGCGTAGCACCTGAAAACTTAACAAAGCTATGCGAGCCATTTTTTCGCCAATCAGATGCACGAGATAGGACTTCCGGTGGGACGGGCTTAGGTTTAGCTATCGCAAAAAATGCAATCATCGCTCATAATGGCAGCTTAACATTACATAATCACCAGCAAGGCGGTTTATGCGTGCAAATTGTATTACCATTGGATAAACATTAAGAGCCCTATGTTTTATAGCACAGAGTCAGAACTATTAGCACAACAGTGCACTATCAAACGCTTTTTTGCACAGCAATTCACTACACAGTATTTAAGCACACCACATGGTAATTTATACTATGGTTTTGCCATACCCAAACACGCTAAAACAGCCATTGTTATTAGCACAGGAAGAATTGAAGGACTTGATAAATACCAAGAGTTAATATGGGAGCTTTATAATAATGGGTATGCCGTTTTTATTATTGATCATCAAGGCCAAGGGCGCTCATATCGCACATTAGCAAACCCACATAAAGGATACGTTAATAAATTTAATGACTATGCGGATGATTTAGCCTTATTTGATAAAACTGTCATCGCACAACATTGGCAAGGTAAAAAAATATTACTGGGTCACTCTATGGGTGGCGCAATAGCTTATAATTTTTTAGCTCGGCATAAACATAACTATCAAGGTGTATTTTTGTCGGCCCCAATGTTTGATATTTACACTAAAGGTACACCTAGACCAATTGCAAAATTAGCCGCATCTATTGCCTGCTTATTAGGGTGTCAACAATATTACGCACTTGGCCAAAAAGATTATCACCCTGATGAGTTTTCACTTAACACACTCACTAGCAGCCCATTACGTTATCAATTTTTTAGACAAACTTATGAAAGTGAAAAAAGCTTACAGCTTGGTGGCGTTACTTATGGGTGGCTCAATGCTGTTTTTAAATTTATTGACCAATTAGCACAGCAAAATGTCACTATTCCACTGTTTGTTGCCAGTGCTCAGTGCGATGTTATCGTCGACAACCAAGCACAACAACAATTAGTAAAACGCCTACCAAACGCAAAAATACACACTTTTCCAAGCGCAAAACACGAATTACTATTTGAACAAGATCACATTCGTCAAGCCGTACTCACCCGCTTTTATCAATTTTGTAACTCATTAACTTGAGCCGCCTTATAGCACACAGAAATAGGGTCTTGGTGAATCAAAATATCCATTTCACAATTAAACTCTTGTTGAATCATCGCGACAACTTCATCTGCAACATGGTGCGCACGAATAAGCGGTAATGTATCTTCAAGCTCTAAATGCATTTGAATAAATTTAATTTTACCACCTTGGCGAGTGCGTACATCATGTACTCCAAAAACATCTTCGTGGCTATTTGCAATTAAAACGATCTCGGCTTTTTCTTCATCAGGAAGCTCTTTATCCATTAAATGGTCGGCACTTTGCCTTGCAATATCCCAACTGTTATAAAGTAAGTAACCCGCAACCCCTATCGCAAAGATCGGATCAGCATATAGCATACCGTTTTGCGCAAGTAATATTGCCACCAGCACAGCAGCATTTAAAATCAAATCGCCTTTGTAATGAACTGAATCAGCTTTAATAGCAATAGACTCGGTATGCTTAATAACTTTAGTTTGCACATAAACCACGACCAAAGTGCATGCAATAGCGAATATGCTTACCCAAATACCCAGCATAGAGTGGTTGAGCTCCACAGGGTTAAATAGTCTTTCAATGCCATGAAATGCCAGCAAACACCCTGAGCCCGCAATAAATGCAGCTTGCCCTAGTCCCGCCAACGCTTCAGCCTTACCATGACCAAAACGATGGTCATCGTCAGCAGGGCGTAGCGCATAACCAAGCACTAAAAAGCTCATAGCAGAAGCGGTTATATCCATTAATGAATCAGTTAATGATCCAAGCATTGAAGCAGAGCCAGATGCCAACCAGGCCCAGCATTTAGCTGCAATCATTAAGCTCACCATTACCATGGTTACTATACTTGCGGTTTTAACCCAAAACTCATAACTACGCTGATGCACGTCTTACCTTCGTATTAAACGACTTAGTTATAATCAGTATATCATTTTTTTTATTTAGTTCGTGTATACTCAGCGCCGATCAATACTGTTTTTAATAAGGCACACACATGCTCGATATCGTTTTATACCAACCAGAAATCCCACCTAACACAGGAAATATTATTCGCCTTTGTGCAAACACTGGCTTTGCACTGCATTTAATTGAACCGCTTGGATTTGAATGGGATGATAAACGCGTAAAACGAGCGGGCCTTGATTATCATGAATTTAGCCACGTACAACGCCACGCATCATTTGAAGCATACTTAGAAAAGTGCAAACCTAAAAAAGTATATGCGTGTACAACCAAAGGCAGTCAATTTCACCACCAAGCTAGTTACGAAGCAGGTGATTGTTTAGTGTTTGGCCCTGAAACACGCGGCCTACCAGACGAACTAATTCAATCATTACCAAATGAACAACGTGTACGCATTCCAATGCAAGCGAACAGTCGCAGCATGAACTTATCTAATGCCGTAGCTGTTTTCGTATATGAATCATGGCGTCAATTAGGATTTCCTAACGCGCAATAAATTTATATTTAGCGCCATAAATTACTGGCGCGCTCCCTCCGTCACAATTTAAGCTACCCATAAAAAATATTTCACGCCCACAAACTCGCAATAAAACTTTTCCTAAACTAATATTTATTAGTTATTCAAATTAAGAGTTGGTGGGATGCAATTGCACTATTTATTAAAGGTATGCTGCTTTATAAGCTTATTTATTTCCCCGCCTGCTATTTCTTATGTTACCGATTTGGATTCTAATCAACTTGCCATACCAACTATTAATGATTTTACTCATGACATGAACAATACAATGTGGCTTGCCACAGAAAATGGTGTATTCAATTATGACGGTCATTCACTTTTCAGTAATCAAACAGCGCCTTTTTCTAACCTGCCATCGCAGTCTATTTTGCAAATATCGGCTTATAAATCGTGGTTATTAATTAATACCACACAGGGCTTAAGTTTAATCAACTTGATAAACAATCAATTGGTTCAACTCACTAATACGCCTATTACACATCCAATATTAAATTCAGAACAGGGTTTTTTATTCCTGTTAAAAGGCCAGCTTTACACAATCAAAGAAGAAAAATTACATCAATTACTCTCACTACAAAACCCTATTTCGAACATTGCGTTAGGGTATAAAAATCACATATGGATCCACAGTCAAAATAACCGTATTAGTCACTTTGATTTAGCAACAAATCGAACCACTACTGAATTCACTGCACCGCAGAAAATAAACCAACTAGCACCGAGTACAGCGTCACCAAAACTAATTTATAAAACAGAGCAAGGAAATCTATATTTAATCGATAACAACGGCTCCACACAAAAACTGCCAAATGCTCACAAAAACCCTCAGCAACTGCAATTATTAAATGGGCAACTTTATTACCTGCACAAGCAGCAAGCTTTTGTCTTTAACTTAAAAACAAACAAAGCTAAACCTCTGTTTTACAATTCATCCAATCGATTCATAGCAACAAAACAAAGCAATGATCAGTTATGGTTGCAATTACTTAATAAAAATTGGCTAACCCCACCTCAGTTACGCCTAGTTAGTACACCTATAACCAATAGCCCAGTCCCACGTATTCAGCAATACTATAAAACATTTACACAAATACACTCTTTTTCACTCAATAAAACAATAACTAAAATACATTATTTACGTGACGAAAAGTGGGCAATAGCAACAAACCAAGAGCTCTATCTATACGATGCTTCATTACAGACATTTGATTTAATTTTAAATAATGAAGTGTCGGCCTTAAACTTTACCTTACCAGCGAGTTTACTGGTGGCAACAAAAGGCCAACTACTTGAGTATAACCTTGCACAAAAGCGTACCATTGAACGCTACCCAGTTAACGAAATCATTGCCTTAACTTCACTTTCGAAAACTCATCACATAGCAGCCACTAATCAACACTTATTTTATGTAGCAAATGGACAAATAACCTCATTAACCTTATTAACTAAGCCAGAAGGTCAAATTAATAACCTGCACTACCAAGCAAGTTCTTCAACATTTTTACTGGCTACAACACACGGTTTATGGAAAGGAGAATTACAGCTACAAAATGAAAACATACTTAAAGATATTACTCTTAACTTAAATAAGATAAGCGCAATTCCAACATTCGCAACTTATGAAGCCCCTAAAAATGCTTTATGGATCAGCGACACTCAAGGCATAAAGCTCTATCACCCTGTAGATAACCAAGAGAATGAAATTGCCAATAACAACATCAGCGCCAACATAGTTGGCATTGCGAGTAATGATCACATTGCCAACTCACCCTTAACTATCAGTTACCGAGACAAAATAATTTTATACAGCAACACAAACAGTGTTTTACTTGAAGCGCAATCAAATAAAACGCCGCCACTGACTGATTCATTATCTATCAGTAAACTTACATTGCACTACCAACACACAAACCAAAGCTTTTATCATTTAGCGACAAATGCTGTACAGGCGGATCAACCACTCAAAGGGACTACAATTTGGTTTGGTAACTTAAACAATATGCCCGCAAAGCTCAGTTATAGATTAACCTCTGATGGTGAATGGCAAACGCTGCCTATTTCACAAAATATGCTGAGCCTATCCAACCTATTACACGATACCTATTTAGAAGTAAAAAACCTCAATAAAGAAAATAGTCCCCCGCTCGTTTTACACATTAAGCAAACAGCCTTTTTAATACCTAACTGGTTCACTTATGCAGCTATTATATTTGGTATCAGCTTAATCTTAATATTGTTTTTTATTATTCTTAAGCTAAAAAATAGCGCTAAGCATAACCTTTCAAATGCGCTGATGGCGCAATCAAAAGATGCTATTTGGATTGCCGATGAACATTTGCAAATCACTCAAATTAATCCAGCGTTTACTCATATTTGTGGCTATAAACCTGAAGATGTAATAGGCAAAAAACCTAAATTACTCACCATAAATGGCCGCGATCATAAGTTAGAAAACCTTATTAATAATGAGCTAGAAGCTGATGGCTATTGGTCTGGTGAAATTTGGAATTTACGAAAAGATGGTCAACCGTATGCGCTCGATCTCTCTATTACCAAAGTGCAAACTCCAAACTTGCGAACTAGCCATGCACATTACATTGGTCTATTTTCCGATGTTACGGCGCGTAAGAACAATGAACGAGCAATGTTACGCTTAACCATTAGAGACACTGTAACAGGCCTTTCAAATAGAGTTATTTTTATTGAATCCGTTAACAAAGCAATCGCCAGTTGCAATAATAATTTTCCAAATTTATTGATCATCTTTATCGATTTAGACAATTTTAAAAAAATTAACGACTCATTAGGTCACTCTCTTGGCGATGAGTTATTAAAAGAAGTCGCAGGTCGATTAACCCAAATGCTTGATTCCGGCTTTACATTAGCGCGATTAGGTGGTGATGAATTTGCCGTACTGGTCCCCCCTTACTTATATTCAGGCATGACCATTTTCTTTGCAAAAAAATTGGCCGACAATATCCTCAAACAATTTCAAGCACCTTTTTTACTCAATGGTATAGAAAGCTCAATATCAGCCTGCTGCGGCATTGCCACTTATCCTGACAATGGCTACACCAGTGACGCATTAATGCGCAGTGCCAATAGCGCGCTTAACCACGCAAAAAAAATGGGACACAATAATTACCAATTTTTTGATAAATCAAAACACACCATCGACCCAAATACACTCAGTAAAGAAAGTGCGCTATTTAGAGCAATTGAAAATGATGATTTTCAATTATTTTACCAACCTAAATATGATGTAAATAAAGATCAAATTCACGGTTTTGAAGCGCTTGTTCGCTGGCCCCAAGAAGGGAGTAATATTATTAGTCCTGCAGAGTTTATTCCTATTGCAGAACAAAATGGTGCCATCATTCCACTTACTTTATTACTAATGAAACAGTTGTTTAAACAACTCGAGATTTGGCGTAGTCAAGACGTTAACTTTGGAAAGGTTGCCATTAATATTTCAGCCCTGCATTTTCAACAATCCAGCTTAGTTGAAACCCTCACCGAATGCCTAACCAATTATGATGTACCGGCACGATGTGTAGAGCTTGAAATAACCGAAAGTGCGATGATGGATAATCCTGAATTCGCACAACAACAAATGAACCGTTTGAAAGCACTGGGCTTTACAATTGCATTAGACGACTTTGGTACAGGGCACTCATCCCTTGGTTACTTAAAACGCTTTCCGATTGATACACTAAAAATAGATCGCTCATTTATTAAAGACATCGTCGACAATGAACAAGATCGTAATATCACGGCCACAATTATTCGTCTGGCTAAATACTTAAATATTGATGTTATCGCTGAGGGCGTTGAAACAAAAGCACAAGCCTATATGCTGCATGTAATGGGATGTAGTTATATGCAAGGCTACTATTACAGTCGGCCATTACATGTAGATAAGGTAGCGGAGTTCGTAAACAAAAGTAACGCCCCAAAAGACACAGACTTTACTGATGAGTTATAAACGAAGATAAAAAACGCGATAATATCGCGCTTTTTATCTTATCTATCAGTCATTACTCAGATTTTTGCTCTCGACCCAATAAGGCCATTGCAGCTTCTTTCACGTCTTTATTTTGATAAAGAACCTGATAAATTTGCTCAGTGATAGGCATTTCAATACCTGTTCGCTGGGCGAGTAAATAAACCTCTTTGGTGTTGCGATAGCCTTCAACAACTTGGCCAATTGATTCCATGGCCGAGTCGACCGTTTCACCTTTTCCAAGCGCAATACCAAATCGACGATTACGAGACTGGTTATCTGTACAAGTTAGTATAAGGTCACCAAGACCAGCCATTCCCATAAAGGTCTCAGGCTTTGCACCCAGCGCGCAACCTAAGCGACATAGCTCGGCTAAACCGCGAGTGATCAAAGCAGTACGTGCATTTGCACCAAAGCCAAAACCATCCGACATACCCGCACCAATTGCAATCACGTTTTTAACCGCGCCACCGAGCTGAATTCCAATAAAGTCATCATTGTTATACACCCTAAACGAGCGGCCACAATGCAATAAGTCAGCAAGTTGTTTAGCAAAGCTTGGAGACGTTGATGAAACAGATACAGCAGTAACCAAACCCATTGCCATTTCTTTTGCAAAGGTAGGACCCGATATAACCGCTAACGGTATTTCATCACCTAACTCTTGCTGAGCAACTTCTTGTAATAATCGCCCAGTATCAGGCTCAAGCCCTTTGGTCGCCCACGCAACTTCAGCACCATCAAGCAACGAAGGTTTTATTTGCTGCAGCGTATCGCCAAATGCATGGCTCGGCACAACAACTAGTACAATTTTGCTAGCAGTAACGGCTGTGTGTAAATCGGCTTCGAGTAATAGGGTGTCCGGAAATGCGACATCAGGAAGGTAACGTTGATTTTTCCGCTCAGCTGCAAGCGTGGCAACGTCGTCGCTATTGCGTCCCCAAAGAGTCACTTGGTGACCATTTCGGGCTAAGCAAATAGCAAGGGCGGTGCCATAAGACCCCGCCCCTAATACAGTAACAGCTGAATTGGCTGTACTCATAAATTATGCGTCTGCAGTTGCCTGATCAGCTTGTGCTGCACGTTGCTGCATGTATTGCGCGAACAACGCGTCAAAGTTTACAGGTGCAAGATTAAGCTGTGGGAACGTACCACGGTTTACTAGGTTAGATACCGCTTCACGTGCATATGGGAACAACACGTTAGGGCAGAATGCACCAAGCATGTGCGCAAGTTGCACTTCTTCAACTTCAGCAATGGTAAAGATACCCGCTTGTTGAATTTCACATAAAAACGCAGTTTCTTCACCGATAGAAGCCGTTACAGTTAGCGCTAATACAACTTCAAAAACACCTTCGTCTAATTTGTTTGAACGTGTATCAAGATCAAGTTTAACTTCCGGTGTCCACTCTTTTTGAAAGATAGCAGGCGAATTTGGCGTTTCAAAAGACACATCTTTTGTGTAAATACGTTGAATAGTAAATTGTGCGCCAGTTTCTTCTTGTGCTGCTACGTTTTGGTTTTCTTCGTTCATGATAAATCCTAACTTTTAATCGTTTTTATAATAAGTGCTTAAGCGTTTAACTTAGCGTCAAGTTTGCCTTGGGCTTCTATAGCCATCATGTCGTCACAACCGCCGATATGCTCATCATTAATAAAAATTTGCGGTACTGTGCTTGCGCCACCAGCTTTGGCAATCATTTCATCGCGTAATTGCGGTTGTACACCAATATCTATATTTGTAAATTGCACACCTTTGCTTGTTAGCAATGCCAATGCACGCTGGCAAAAAGGACAATACGCTTTGGTGTAAAGAACAACATTACTCATAACAATTCCTCTATCGGCCTAACTAAATAAATTAGCGACCCGTTGTCGTTGGAAGGCCCGCATTTTGCCACGCACCCATACCACCAGATAATACATAAACCGATTCAAAACCCGCTTTATGCATAGCGGTTGCGATACCTGAGGCTGTCATGCCTGTGGTACATACCAATATAATGGGTTTACTCTTAGACTTTTCAAGGCTTGAGAAGTCAGATTGTTTCGCTTTTTCAGGGCTTAAGTGTTCAGCACCTGCAATCCGGCCATTATTAAATTCTTTTTGAGCGCGAATATCGACAACAAGACCGTCTTCACGGTTAATTAATAACGTTAATTGCTGTGGATTTATTTGGCGAATTGCTGAAAATTTACTTTTAAACCAGCCGCCCACAATCAGCGCAACCAAACCTACCCACGCAGCACTTAATATTGGGTGATTACTAACAAACTCTATATATTGATCCATGCGTCTTCCACTATGAAAATTGTCCCGCGCCTTTAGCGCTGGGGTTAAACGTAAGGGCACTGCCCTAGCCACGCAAGTATACGTGCTTGATTAAAAATTACCAGAGAGTGAAATATTTTAATATCACCCATTGATTGCTGATCATAAATACAAAACACGGTATGCTAAGGCTAGGCAGGAGCTAATTTTCAGGAGCAAAAATGACACAACATAAAAAACCTTTGGTATTAATGATTTTAGATGGTTGGGGATACCGTGAAGATGAACAAAGTAATGCAATCTTAGCGGCAAATACGCCCGTTTTAGACGAACTTTGGGCAACTCGCCCGCACACTCTAATTTCAGGTTCTGGTTTAGATGTTGGTCTTCCTGATGGTCAAATGGGCAACTCAGAAGTTGGCCATGTAAACCTTGGCGCAGGGCGCGTGGTTTATCAAGACTTCACCCGTATTACAAAATCGATAGATGATGGTGAATTTGAACACAACCCAACGCTAGTTGAGAATATCGACAAAGCGGTAAATGCAGGTAAAGCAGTGCACTTAATGGGTTTATTAAGCCCAGGTGGTGTTCATAGTCATGAAGACCACATTGTTGCCGCAATCAAGATGGCCGCTGCACGTGGTGCTAAAGAAGTATACTTTCATGCGTTTTTAGATGGCCGAGACACCCCACCGCGCAGCGCAAAAACATCGATTGAGCGTATAGAGGCTCTATTTAGTGAATTAAACTGTGGGCGCTTAGCATCAGTTATCGGTCGTTATTACGCGATGGACCGCGATAATCGCTGGAACCGCGTAGAGCAAGCCTACGACCTAATGGTAAGTGGTATTGCACAATACAGCTACGAAAACGCTATTGATGCATTAGCCGCAGCTTACGAACGTGATGAAAACGATGAGTTTGTTGCTGCAACGACCATTGCACCACAAAACCAAAACGCCGTACAAATTAATGATGGCGACACCGTTATATTCTTAAACTTTAGAGCCGATCGCGCCCGTGAAATGACCCGCGCATTTGTCGATAAAGATTTTGCCGGGTTTACCAAGAAAAAAGCACCACATTTAAGTGCCTTTGTGATGTTAACCGAATACGCAGCTGACATCGACGCACCAGCAGCATTCGCGCCCGTGCCTTTAACAAATGTACTGGGTGAATGGTTTGAAAAACACGGTAAAACCCAACTGCGTATCTCTGAAACAGAAAAATACGCACACGTTACGTTTTTCTTTAGTGGCGGACGTGAAAATGAATTTGAAGGCGAAACACGCGAGCTGATCCCGTCACCGCAAGTTGCAACTTACGACCTACAACCTGAAATGAACTCAGAAATGCTCACCGATAAGCTAGTAGACGCAATTAAAAGCGGCAAATACGACGCAATTATTTGTAACTATCCAAACGGTGATATGGTCGGTCATTCAGGTGTATTTGAAGCTGCTGTTAAAGCCTGTGAAGCGGTTGATCACTGTATTGGCCGTGTTGTTGCAGCGCTCAACGAGTTTGGCGGAGAAGCACTTATTACAGCCGATCATGGTAATGCAGAGCAAATGGCTAACCTTGAAACTGGCCAAGCTCATACCGCACACACCAGCGAACCGGTGCCGTTTATTTATGTAGGTCGCGATGCCACGCCAAGTGAAGGTAAAGCATTAAGTGATGTAGCACCAACCATGTTGCACTTAATGGGCATGGAACAGCCAGTTGAAATGACTGGCACACCAATCATGACACTGAAATAAACCATGATAAAAAGTATTAGCCCGTTAACGTTTAGTGCACTCGCTTTTACTGCGTTAATATTCACTTCATTAGTGGTGGCTCCTGCCACTGCTAATGAAGATCGTACTAAAAAAGATTTATCTGAAATTCAAACGGCAATCAAACAAACCGAAGCGCAACTACAAGCGCAGCGCAGCGACATTGCAAAACTACAAAAAAACCTACAACAGCACGAACTCGATATAGCTAAAAGCGCCAAAGCACTCAACATTGCCGAACAATCCATTAGTGAAACCAAAAAACAACAAAAACAGCAACAGCAGCAAGCTAATACCTTAGAAAAAAAGCGTAAATTACAGCAACAAGCTCTCGCCGCACAAATTAAAAGCGCCTATATGTCTGGCGGTCATGACTATTCTAAAATGCTTTTAAATCAAGAAAACACCGCACAAATGGAGCGAACATTAAGTTATTACAATTACTTAAATAAAGCCCGCATTAAACAAATCGATGAGTTAAAAGAACTCCTCATTAAAATTGAAAAAGTACAAACCGAGCTTGAAAAAACAACCCAGCACTTAGTTACCTTACACAAAGAGCAAGCAAGCCGACAACAAGCGCTTATTACCGCGCAACAACAACGTAAAAAAAATATTCGTGATTTAAAAAATAAACTTAGCTCCACTAAAAGTTCGATCAATTATTTAAAAGAAAACGAAAAAACGCTACTCAGTACCCTACAAACACTCGAACAAGAAAAAACTCAAAAAGTAGAGCTGCTTGGCTTAAGCACTAGCAAAGGTAAATTAAATTGGCCAACAAAGGGCAAGCTTAAGCATAGTTTTGGGCAAAAGAAACATGGCGGTATTGACTGGAAAGGCGTACTTATTGGCGCTAACGAAGGCAACAATGTACACAGTGTACATAACGGCCAAGTAGTATTTGCTGATTGGTTGAAAGGTTATGGCTGGGTTATTGTAATCGACCACGGCGAAGGCTTTATGAGTTTATATGGCCATACCCAAACCTTATTAAAAGACGTAGGCGATATGGTTCGCCAAGGCGATACCATTGCATTAGTAGGACAAAGCGGCGGACAAGCCAGTTCTGGTCTATACTTTGAAATACGCCACAAAGGACGCGCAGTAAATCCTGTAAAATGGTGCAGACGCATTTAATTGATTAAACAGCTGCACCCTCTCTGGAGGCAGCTGATGCTTAATACAAAAATACACTCTATCTCACAACAGTTACAACATTATGCTATTAACTGTTCAATAAGTTACTTTTTACTTATCTGTATACTGTGCATCAGCTTTAGTAGTGCTGCCGTCACCTCTGTTAATGATTTAAAAAGCCAGCAAAAAAACGAAATCCTTTTTAATATTCACGCATACTACGTTGAAGATCTCGCTTTGCAGCAAAGCTTTGAAACAACGCAACCGTTTGAAGCCCTGTTAGCCAAATTAGATCCTTACTCAAAGTACCTTGACGAAAAAGAACTCGAAGCCCTTTTTAGCAGTACCAATGGTCGTTACACAGGGCTCGGTATTGAAGTAAAAGAGCAAGAAAAGCAAATAATCATTTTAAATGCCATAAAAAACTCCCCTGCGGCCATTGCTGGCGTTCAAAAAAACGATATTGTTCTGGCTGTTAATCAGCAGTCAGTCGTGAATAAAGATATTAATCAAGTCACTAGCATGATTAGAAATAGCGACACCGCCACAGTAATATTAACCATTAAACGCAACGATGCTATACAACCCATTGACTTTGCACTCACTCGTACAGAGATCAGTTTAGAGAGCGTCACCAGCTCACTGTCTGAATTTGGCATCGGTTACTTAGCAATTAATAACTTTAGCAACAACACTTTACATGAGGTAGCACGTCAAATTACCAAACTACAAAGTAATTACGGCAACTCACTTACAGGCTTAGTACTTGATTTACGCGATAACCCAGGCGGGACATTACAAAGTGCAGTAGCCGTTTCAGATCTATTTTTGCAAAGTGGCACAATAGTCACTACGCGTGGTCGATTTTACGATGCTAACCAAAGCTTTAGCGCAAAAAAAGGTGATATCTTAAATGGCGCACCAATCGTTGTGCTGATTAATGAAAACTCCGCGTCAGCGGCAGAGATTTTGGCCGCCGCATTAAAAGATAATCATAGAGCGACCCTGATCGGGAGCCAATCATTCGGCAAAGGCTCAGTGCAGTCATTAATCCCGCTGGGTAACGGCAATACCGCCCTCAAATTAACAACGGCAAAGTACTTCACCCCTTCAGGACAATCTATTGACGGGATAGGTATCACTCCCGATTGGGCGATAAATCAAACAGCACTTTCACAAATAGATAAAGTCGTTATAATAAAAAACGAACAAGGAAACGGCAATCGCATGTGGCCTGATCTCAGCCCAGGCGATCCTTTACTATTAAAAGCGCAGCAGCTACTCACGATGAAATAAGTGTTTTAGCTCACATAAAAAGATAATAAAAATTATAAACGTGAAAAAACTGACTTGGTTATTACTGGTTATTTGTACCTTACCCTCGCTTGCCTTAGGTAAGCAAATAGCCATAGTGATTGATGATATTGGTAATCATCAGCGCGACTTAAATACCCTAAATTTACCCGGTAAAATATCGTACTCGATTTTGCCTCATACCCCTTATTCACAAATTTTTGCTCGCCTAGCAAGCAAAGCAAATAAAGAATTATTACTGCACATTCCAATGCAAGCGCTCGATACTAGTAAAGCACTCGGCCCAGGTGCACTCACCAGCGATATGAGCAAAGAACAACTGCAATATACTTTAGGGAATGCACTTGCCAGCTTACCGCAAGTGAAAGGGGTTAATAACCATATGGGCTCCGCACTTACGCAAGAGAGCTTACCCATGAAGTGGACCATGGAAGTGCTTAAAAAACGTAACCTCTATTTTTTAGACAGCCGCACCACCGGCTTAAGCCAAGCGCAAAACGTGGCTAATTTATATGGCGTAGAAAATGTTGGCCGCCATGTATTTTTAGACAACATCCTCAACGAACAGCAGTTACAATTTCGCTTTAACGAACTTAAGTATAAGGCAGATCGTTATAACTTCGCCATTGCCATCGCCCACCCTCACCCTGAAACCATAGAATTTTTACAGCGCATGCTACCCGAGCTTGAACAACAAGGCTTTGAACTGGTGCCGCTATCACAACTAGTAGAGCGTAAGTATATACAGCTCGCACAGGCAGAAAATAAAGGAGTGAGTGCGAGGTAAGCTTTAAAGTTACAAGGGAAAAGGAGCGAGGTTCTAGGTTCTAGGAGAACAGAATAGTCCGTCGTTAAATTAACTACCGTAGGTTGTGGTTGGGAGCAACGAAACCCAACGTTTAGTGTGAGAGCTGATAGACGGCTTAGAGCGATAACCGGACACTGAAAAAGTTAAACTTATTCCTGTTTTGATGAGTTGTCTCCTAATTTTTCCCGATAACATTATTAACCACCGCTTGGGGCAAAATAACATGCTTAATTCCTAGCTGTTTTAATTGTCTGTTTACAAAGGTAATTATTGGTGAAATTATCAGGGTATGTAATACACGCCGCTTTGGTGTGTTATAAACCACCAAAATGGTGTTCAATAAGCGTTATGTACCTAGAGAAACTATCGAGTATGTCAGTAACAATTAATGAAGGTGAACTCATTGAAGAGCATGGAGATATATTTGAAGAGCTATTCGATGCTGACATTGAGTCTTGGTTCTCTGCGGATATAGCTTGTTGTGAAAATTGTTATGACGACTTTATAAAGGCTTGGCCACTAGCGTTAAATGCGAACGATGGTGAGTTTCAATGCCAATCAATTGATTTAAGATCATTTTATAGTGGTTCAAGGCGTATAAGACAGTGTTATACAGAAGATGAATTTAATGTACTAATCAAACTGGTTAATTGCCCACGTTGTGATGAAGTCTTATCCGGAAACTTCTGGCCATATGAGTTACCTTTTAAATATGAAGTAGATCAGTTAGGTTTTGAAGAGTCGATAAATGAAATAGTTGAGTTGTCGGAAACAACCCCTTTTTTACTTCTATCAAACCACTTTGCAAATGATACTTTTGAATTATTAAAAAAAGTAGCTCACTCAACGAATTCACTTTTCATTGAACATTCATTGTTTCGAGCGAGAGTGGCAAATCAAATCGAAGAGTTGAATTTCGAGCAGTTTGCTTTTCCACCTAAAAAATTCATCCAAGAAGGTCGGTATAATCATGCAGGCCAACAAGTGTTATACACAGCAAGCGACCTAGAAACATGCTTCAGAGAAATTAGAGAAGTTCTTTGCTACATAGCTGAGTTTAAATTAAAAAAAGAAATTAAAATTTTAGATTTAAGTTTTCCTGATGAATCACATTCTGATTTTGAATCCGAATTGTCTGCTTTAGTTTTTTCATCATTAATGAGTCGAGAGCTGGATACAGAGGGTTATCACAAACCATGTTATGTTTTCTCAAGGTTCATTGCCGATTGTGCAAAATTAGCTGGTTTCGACGCTATAAAATATCCATCAACAAGAATTGTTGGTAATAATTTCAATTTAGTTATTATAAGTAATCTAATTATAAAAGAATCCATAGAGTTTCTTAATGTAAGTTTAAAGGACTCAAATAAAATATATTCACTTGAAATTGATACATAATCGGGTAGCCGGAGGTCTCTAACCTCCAGCCCCCACACCACCCATCATGCGCTTTTTATTAGCAGGAAGTGCGATGGGCGACTCATCTCCCGTAATGAATATTGATCCAAACATCTCTCAATGACACTAAACCTTGTGACGCTAGGTAATCATTGCCTAATACAATGTTAATTCCTTTTGTTTTTGAGCTTCTAAAAGGGCCTTCGCTTCCAAGCGCCTACTTTTGGTACTGGTGATACCACAGGCTATGGCCAGTCGTTCGTTAACACCCAATTTCATTAAACTGCGCACTTTAGTGCGTGCTATTCCTTTTATAAAGAGCGCCATTGCCGCCAGTAGCACATTCTTATCCTACGGCGAGTAATCGGATCAGATCTTGTCTTCAGACATCAAAATCACTAACTCGCGCTAACGGGCACAAAGCAATCTAATTTTTACCTCTATTATTTATATATTTTATGCTTTATTAATCACTTAGTCTCTTTGTGAATAATTCACCTAATTTTTTCACCAAGGTTATTTCTTAAAAAATGTACCAACCGAAGCGCGAGATAAACTCCCGCCTACAACATAACACGCGTCTTAGCTTCTGTTACCAAGCTCTTAGCATTAAAACAACACCAAGTCCTCTTTTTATATTTTACGTAAAATCAAAGTAACCGATTGAACCAAAATAGGAACCCAGCTATGGTTGAACCATCAATATAAAATAGCTTAAAAACGAGTTATCGTACAAGCTCGTTAGGCTTTTAGAGGGTTACTAGTTATGGATCACACTAAGTTGTTAGCTCTGGGATCAATCATTGCTGTATTTCACATTTTGGTCAACGCCCATATATCGAAAGAAATTCATCAATGGGTACCTTCATTGCAAAAGCGTTTATTCTTGTTTCTTTGTGTTTGGTTTATACCTGTTATTGGAATTGCTGTTACGTACAAAACTCTTAATTTGGATTGGTTCAAAAAGAAAAATAAAAGCACTGTTTCAGGTCAGAGATCCGTCAGCGGAGCTTTCTTAGAAGTAGATGCTATTTTCAACCCAGGAAAAAAACACGTGGTAGAAGCGCAACAAAAAGAAGTCATCGAAAAGAAAGAAGACGGTGAAATGTTTAATAACAAACCCGATATAAGTGAATTAAAATCAACTAAGAAAACAGCCGTCCTATGACTTGTTTTATTAATAGGAAGTGCAATGGGCAGCCCATCTTCCGTAATAAATATCTCTCAATGACGCTAAACCTTGTGAAGCTAAATAGTCATTACGCACTGTAAGCTGTAAGTTTCAAGCGAACTCGTGACGTGTTTAGCTTTGTGTGCCAACAAAGAGCTAGGGCGTGTTGACCTTTCGTGATTGATTTTGCAGCAGACTGTTTGGTATTTAGGCAAGGCAGAGCCTATGTCGTGTGGTTGCTCCCCATAAATATTAGAGTTCCTCCACAAGCCAGTGCACAACACTGTTCAAAAATTGTTCATTGTGTTGCGCACCTGCTGATGTTAATCCATACTTTTTACCTGTTGTGCTGTCTACCTGTGATGAGAACATCATACCTTCAGAAAATACGACTATTCGGCCCTTCCCTAGCTCCAAAACAGCCCCTTGGCTCCACCCATCCATAGAAACTCTTGGTGTATTCGAATTAACCTGAAATGGTACTTCAGGTTCCGTTGAGATTACACCTGCAGCTAAATTTAAAAAGGAAATTGCACCTTTTGGAGGCTTAAATGCCTATTCATATTTTAAATTCAACAAGAAAATAAAATTACTTATAAAAATTAAAGGTTAAAATAAAGTATTTATAGCTTTATTAAAGGGGATTGTTCACCATGATATAATGACACTGGCACTATTTCGTTTGTGCCATTATTATCTCTAAGCTGAAAATAGTTTTCAGTGCATTCGTAAGAGTAGGCATTATTCTCTCGTGGAATAATCTTTCGTTTTTCTTCTCCCTCATAATGAGAATAAAGAACATTATTTTCATATGATATAGTCAACATTTTCATGTCAGCTGATTGATAGCGTCCAATTAAAGATCTAGCTGTACGGGCTGCTTTTTCCCCTTTTACAGGCTGAGGCGATAAATTCAATTGCAAAGCGATCATATCTAATAAAGCTGGACCAGGGTGCTTACTATCAATATTGGCAAATGCTGTAGCTGTTAAATCTACAGTTGGAAAATAAACATGCCATGTAAAAAAACCAGGCACCATTCCTTGATGACTAAAGCTATTTAATCCACTTATGGGATATACATCTACACCATACCCGTAGTTTATTCTGTCTTTATTTATCAATGCTGCTTGGGTCGTCATTAATTGGAAGTTGTGCGCTGAAATAACTTGCCCCGATTTTAATGCGTTTTGCCATAAGCTCATATCTGCAAGCGTAGAGGCAATTGCTCCAGCTGAAGCAATCCAACTACGGTCTACATTCCATTTTCTCTGTATGGATTGCTCAGGTGATAGGTATTGATCGGGTTTATTTGGTTCGCTTGTATAACCCTTGACCTCACCTGTCGTTGTTCCTTTAGTAATAACAAACGTGTTATTCATTTTTAGTGGTGTAAAAAAGGTTTGAGATAAAAACTGCTCATAAGAAACACCCGAAGAGGCTTCAATCACTTTACCTAAAAGCACATAGCCCAAATTTGAATAGCTATATTTCATTCCCGGTTTCGAAAGCACTGATTGCTTGCTGATACTCTTTATAACTTGATCTAATGGTGCATATTGATCATAAAGTGCAGTAACGTGAGGGTCACCTAAGTAATCGGGTAGGCCTGATGTATGACTTAAAATTCGTTCAATACTTAAATATTTATATTCTGGATTAATATCGGGAATATACTTTACCAATGAATCCTGTAGTGACAATTTCTTTTGCTCAGAAAGCTTTAAAATAGCCGCTGCGGTGAATGTTTTTGTCACTGAGCCGATTTGAAATACGTCATCTACATGAAGCTCTCTCAATGTAGTCATATTTGCCAAACCAATAGCACCACTATAAGCAAGTGAACCCGATTGCTCTAGTCTAATCGCCATACCCGGCGCGTCAGCTGAATTATGACACGCGAGTACAGCCTCGAACTTTGACTCTTGTGCTTGTGCACTTAAGGTATATATGGCCAAAAAGAAACCTAGGATAATATGCTTTTTCACAAGCTTTGCCCTCTCATTATTAGCCTGTAAATTGTTAAATACAGACTTGATTACAGATGTAATCAAAAGTATTACACTTGTAATCAATTTGGGCAAGTGTTTGTTTTTTATAACGCGCCTGTTGTAAAAAATAATGAGATTGCGTTTTACTTTTTGCTTATCACATTTTAAATATTCATTTATGACGCGTTCAGAACAGTCGACAACTCAACGATCAGATATCATGCTTGGAGATTTTTCATTGGGTTTCGCTTCACGCTAAATAACCAACCTGCATTAGTTATTTAGCGTGAAGCGTTAGCGCGAATATAGAGGGGCGTTATTTTTTGGCGTTATGGTTCGCTTGAGATTGGTAGTATTTTATAACACTTTCACCATCAGCTTCTGATAGCGCATTTAACGGGATCTTTCTGGTGAGTTGCTTATCCTCATCGTTAATTTTTAGCAGCAAGTTTTTACCGTCCACTTCAGCGCTTTCTACACTGGCATCTAAAATAAGCCAACGAGGGCGAATAATTGCCAATTTTATTTCTGAGTATTTTGGGTAAATTCTTACCACCTCGATACTACTATTTACGAAATAAAAAATAATCAGCATGAAACCTAGGCCAATTATATTAGGGATCAGCACAAAACCTGCAATAACGATAAGAATACCGATGATTAATTGTGGTGTTAATTTTTCAGTGGCTACTTTAATTATTGTGGTTGGTTTTTCGATTACCATATCAGTCATTATTTAACTTCCTTATAAATTCAAGTTTCATTTTTTTATCCATTGCCTCTCTGATAGACAAAATGCCTAAAGCGCCAATGGGTAAAAAAACGGCAAACCCTGCCATTGCGATATAACCAAAAATATTTTTTTGCGTGTACTGGTAAATTAACCCAAATAAACATAATACCGATGCAGGTATGGTGACATAGTTAATAACGTAATAGGTGGGATCAAGCTGGATAAACAAAATTATCACAGCAATAATTACAAGTGAAAAATGGTAGAGTCGCACATTAATTCCTTTTAACAGTGGCTGACAATCAGAATATATAAGTTAGGCTGTTTTTTCAACTAAAGGAACATATGTTCCCAAATCTTCTAAATATGCCCTGCTTTACTGACTGAATGGCTGGCAGTAATAACACCGCTAAAGAATTGATGCTTACTCTTAAAACCAAAAAGCCCCGCATTTTCATGCGGGGCTTTTAATATTCTTACTAAGCTGTGATTAACTCATTGCAGCTTGCAGCTTTTTCATCGCTGTTTTTTCAAGCTGACGAACACGCTCTGCAGATACGCTGTACTTTTGCGCAAGCTCTTGCAGTGTTGCTTTGTCGTCTGATAGCCAACGTGCGCTAACAATGTCTTGTGAACGCTCATCAAGCGTTTTTAAAGCACTGAACAAACGTGTGTGCGATTGCTCTTGCCATTGCTGCTGTTCAACCTCGTCAGCTAAATCGTTGCTGCCGTCTGTTAAGTACTGCACTGGTGAGTATGTGCTTGTTGGCGCGTCATCACTGTCGTCACCGGTTAAATCAAAGCCCATGTCTTGGCCGCTCATGCGCGATTCCATTTCACGAACTTCTTTTTCACTTACACCTAGCTCGCTCGCGACGGTTGCTACTTCAGCTTGGTTAAACCAACCTAAACGCTTTTTGTTCTTACGAAGGTTAAAGAACAATTTACGCTGTGCTTTTGTTGTCGCAACTTTTACGATGCGCCAATTTTTAAGTACAAATTCGTGTATTTCAGCTTTAATCCAATGCACTGCAAATGAAACCAAACGTACACCCACGGTAGGGTCAAAACGTTTTACTGCTTTCATTAGGCCTATGTTGCCTTCTTGGATTAAATCGGCTTGTGGTAAACCATAACCTGAATAACCTTTAGCAATGTGTGCAACAAAGCGAAGATGAGACATGATGAGTTGCTTTGCAGCACTAAGATCGCCATCTTCCTGGAGACGAGTCGCCAACTCTTTTTCTTGCTCAGCACCTAGCATTGGTATTGTACTTACCGCTTGAAGGTAACCATCAATACTTGCGCTTTGCTGTCCAACTGTGAGTGCCATTGCGTATATATCTTTACTCATTTTTCACCTCAGTGATAAACATTTGAAACTATCTTAGCACTCTTTAACTTAGAGTGCTAACTTCAATGTAAAACTTTTTTTCGATTGAAGCAAGTGGTTTTTTTGATGTTTTTTATTGTACTTTAAACGCCTGAATAAGCGATGAATTCTAGCTTTGCGGTACGTTGGTAGCATTAGCAGTATTACCTACCACCAACGTAACTAGTGATTATAAACAACAATTGTTACACTTTATCGGGCTCTATTTCTTTAATGTAGCGATTAACTGATAAATATGAGCCAACAAAGCCTAAACTAGTTGCAAGCATTACCAGTGCAGCAAATTCGCCAACACTTAGCCCAACTAAATTAAAACTTGTTTGGTAAACGCCTGCGACCTGCGTAACCGCGGCCCCAAGCCACCACATCATTAAAGCTACGCATATAAAGGCAAACAAACCACCTATAATGCCATACCAAATACCTGTCCATAGGAAAGGTGCGTGGATAAACGTATTTGTTGCACCCACGAGCTTCATTACTTGGATCTCTTCTTTCTTATCCATAATAGATAATCGAATAGTATTGCCAATAATCAAGGTTACTGAGGTAAGTAAAAGCAGTGTAATGGTGAGCACACTTTCCTTTAATAAGCTAAGTAATGCATTTAAGCGCTCTAACCATGCGATATCTAGCTTACCAAAATCCACTTCTCGTTCAGCTTCTAGTTTTTTTAATAGTGCTTGTGCTGCGTTTGGTTGGCGATGTTTTGATGTTGGTGTAACTATTACAACATCTGGCAATGGGTTCGAATCTAAATATTCAAGTGCTTGGCCAAACCCTGATACCTCTTTAAATTCAGTTAATGCGTGTTGCTTTGAAATAAAAGTGACCGTATCTATTTCTGAATACAAGGCTAAACGTTTTACTAAGGTCTGCGTTTCCTGCTCACTCATGGATTCTTTTACAAATAATGAGATCTCTGCAGCTTCTTCAAATCCACTGCTAACTTGCTGGACGTTTTTAACAACCAAATAAAGAGTTGCTGGTAGGGTTAAGCTTAAACCCAATACGGCAATTGTCATCATTGAAGCCATTGGCGTGCGCCACATTTCACCTAAGCTATGAATTCCTTGGCGAAAAATATTTAAAACAAAAAAGTAACTATTCGAAAAAATAGATTTTTTCACTCGTTCATTTTGGCTTTTTCGGCCTTTAAATAACAAACTCATAATGATGCCTCAGCCAATGGGTCTTGACTCATTCGGCCATCTTTTAACGTTAAGCTGCGATATTTCATTCTCGAGATGAGACCAAGATCATGAGTGGCAATTAAGACAGTAGTCCCATGGTTATTAAACTCTTCAAACAAACGTAAAATATCCATTGAAAGTTCAGGATCTAAATTACCGGTTGGCTCATCAGCAAGTAACAATGGAGGTGAATTGACAATGGCGCGTGCAATGCCGACTCGCTGTTGTTCGCCACCAGAAAGCGTTGATGGGTGGCACTTTACTTTATCAAGCAAGCCAACTTTATCAAGTGCACCATGAACTCGTTTTTCAATTTGCTTATGGTGTGTGCCTTCTATTATTAAGGGTAAAGCAACATTATCAAAAATTGTATGACGCTCTAATAGACGATGATTTTGAAAGATAATCCCGATATCTCGGCGTACATAAGGGATTTGTCTTGGTTTCACTGTATTTAAATCAACACCATTTATAAATACGTGACCCGCTGATGGACGTTCCATTAAACTAATTAGTTTAAGTAAGGTACTTTTACCTGCACCACTATGACCAGTTAAAAAAGCCAGTTCTCCGGGCTTAATATGAAAGCTCACTTTTTCCAGTGCACGATGGCCGCCGGGATATGTTTTACTCACTTGCTGAAAATTTATCATTTTAATTATCAATCATCTGCAGCTGAAAAGGGAGCTTGCTCCCTTTTATTAATACCAATGGGTATATTAAGCGTTGTCCTCATCTTGGCTAAATAGCGCATCAATGAAGTCATTGCTATTAAATGCACGTAAATCTTCAATGCCTTCGCCAACACCAATATAACGGATCGGAATATTAAACTTATCAGCTACGGCGAAGATAACCCCACCTTTAGCCGTACCATCTAACTTAGATAAAGTTATCCCTGTAAGACCAACACACTGATTAAATAAGTTTACTTGGCTAATTGCATTTTGCCCTGTGCCCGCATCAATTGTTAGCATGACTTCATGTGGCGCATCTGGGTCAATCTTTTTCATCACACGCGCAATCTTTTCAAGCTCTTGCATTAGATTATCTTTATTTTGCAAGCGTCCTGCTGTATCGGCAATTAACACATCAACATTACGCGCTTTTGCTGCTTGAAATGCATCAAATACCACTGAGGCACTATCGGCACCGGTGTGCTGTGCTATTACTGGGATTTTATTACGCTCACCCCATACTTGTAGTTGCTCAACGGCTGCTGCACGGAACGTATCCCCTGCCGCTAACATGACTGATTTGCCTTCATCTTGAAACTGCTTAGCTAATTTACCAATGGTGGTTGTTTTACCAACACCATTTACGCCCACCATTAAAATAACAAATGGTTTTTTATCTGCAGGTATAACTAAAGGTTGCTCTGCGGTTTTAAGCATAGCAGCCATTTCTTGCTTCATTAATTCATACAGTGCATCGCCATCTTTTAACTGTTTACGGTTAGCCGCATCAGTAAGGCTGTCGATCAGTTTCATGGTGGTATCAACACCCAAATCCGCTGTTAATAACTGCGTTTCAAGATCTTCAAACAGCTCATCATCAATCTTTTTACCTGTAAAAATTGACGCAAAACCTGAGCCTATATTTACACGCGTTTTTAATAAACCTTTTTTAAGACGAGCAAAGAAACCTTCTTTTTTCGGCTTTTCTGCTGCTTTAGCTTCTTCTGCTGCAATACGTTCTTGCTCTAAATGCTCAGCTTCAGCCTGCTCTGCTGCAATACGTTGTTGCTCTAAACGCTCAGCTTCGGCCTGCTCTGCTGAAATTCGCTGTTGCTCTACACGCTCAGCTTCAGCATGTTCTGCTGCAATACGTTGTTGTTCTAAACGCTCAGCTTCAGCATGTTCTGCTGCAATACGTTGTTGTTCTAAACGCTCAGCTTCAGCCTGCTCTGCTGCAATACGTTCTTGCTCTAAACGCTCAGCCTCGAGACGCTCTGCTGCAATACGTTCTTGCTCTAAACGCTCAGCTTCGGCCTGCTCTGCTGAAATACGTTCTTGCTCTAAACGCTCAGCCTTAAGACGTTCTGCTGCAATACGTTGTTGTTCTACATGCTCAGCTTCTGCCTTTTCCGCTGCAATACGCTCCGCTTCACGTTGCGCTTGCTCGGTAGCCTGTTGTTCTTGTTGTAACAACATAGCTTCTTGTTGTTCAGCTAAACGAGCGGCTTCGTCGCGACGTTGCTGCTCTGCTTTTTCAGCTGCGGCTAATTCAGCATCTGCAATCGCTAAACGCTCAGCATCGCGAGCTTCTGCTGCGATACGCTCTTGTTCTACATGCTCAGCTTCTGCCTTTTCCGCTGCAATACGCTCCGCTTCACGTTGCGCTTGCTCGGTAGCCTGTTGTTCTTGTTGTAACAACATAGCTTCTTGTTGTTCAGCTAAACGAGCGGCTGCGTCGCGACGTTGCTGCTCTGCTTTTTCAGCTGCGGCTAATTCAGCATCTGCAATCGCTAAACGCTCAGCATCGCGAGCTTCTGCTGCAATACGCTCTTGCTCTACACGTTCAGCCTCGAGACGCTCTGCTGCAATACGTTCTTGATCTACACGTTCAGCCTCAAGACGCTCTGCTGCAATACGTTCTTGATCTACACGTTCAGCCTCAAGACGCTCTGCTTCAATACGTTCTTGCTCTACACGTTCGGCTTCTGCCTGCTGCTCTGCTGCAATACGCTCTTGTTCTACACGCTCAGCCTCTAGGCGCTCTGCTGTAATACGTTCTTGCTCTACACGTTCAGCCTCAAGACGCTCTGCTTCAATACGTTCTTGCTCTACACGTTCGGCTTCTGCCTGCTGCTCTGCTGCAATACGCTCTTGTTCTACACGCTCAGCCTCTAGGCGCTCTGCTGTAA
>NZ_JABEPJ010000030.1:0-37708 GCF_013002825.1 Pseudoalteromonas sp. NEC-BIFX-2020_002 | reverse complement strand
ATGATAGTGTAGCATTTGTTATGTGAAAGTAGGTCATCGCCAGGCTCCAAATAAAGAAAGCCCGACTCATAGAGTCGGGCTTTTTTACGTCTGCAGGAAAGTGAAAAAGTGAGCAAGGTGCAAGGTGCAAGGTGGTCAATGTCGCTCAGGCGTTCATCTGAAAGCAACACACCCTCATATATCGGTTGTCGCGATAAATCACGACCGACGGTTTTACAATCAACTTGCAGGTATTTTATTGTAGGTCATGCTTTAGCCTGAAGGCATAAAAGAACACCACGAACTCCTCAGAGGTCAAAATACGCCTTTAAAGCAGCTTAACCCCTTTATATTAATCACATGTAATTGATGATCTATTTTAATCTTGTGCTATTTGTGAGCAAAATTGGCCAACATTCAAAACTTTCCTACACTACACCAAAGGTGCGCGATTAAATACTTGCTATCAAATTGTTCGCCAATTTCTTAAAGTTAAAAACCGTACGGCTGTTGTAAAAGCAACAGGTGTTATGCTTTATTGTGGTCTTAGCCTACAAGATTGTTAAAGTAAATCTGACTTCAATCAGCAAGCCATTGAAATAAAATGTTATTTCCGGTTGTGTTGTTCACTCTGAGTTCTAAAAGGGAGCTTATTGAGTTAGATTTAAGATCTAATATAGGATTGCCTTTATTTTCCTCTAAAGTAACATTGTTTTTAAGACCTTTTTCGGTTACTTCACAGGTACCATTTTTACAAATGACATCAGGTTCTGGCCTAATTAGCCGCTTATCAGAAGTCGTTATAACATATCGATCATCAATCCCTGAAAAGCCTTCAAAAACCTTAAAATTTTCAGTTGAAAGACTCGGCTCTATTCCCGCTTTTATTTCTATCATATGTTGTAAAAATTGGTAACTACCCCGATGAGACAATGCACTTAAGCCTGGCTCAGTCATAAACGAAATGAACCCCTCATCTATATCAGATGAAGATAGTTTTTTCTGACTATCAAGGATATTATTTATCGTAGCTTGATCTTTATCCGTAAAGCTGACAGCAAGCTGGGATCCTTCACCGTTGAAGTGGCCATTATTAAAATTATTAAGTATCTTCCCATCGTCATGCATTCTGTAACCACCAAGATCACTGGCAAACTGACGTATATACTTAAAATCTATATTATTATTATCAGCATATTCATAGATATCAGCTAATAGTTCTCTATCTCCTTGTGTCAAAAACTCATAAGAACTTCGCATTAAGTTAGATAAGGACATCCCATCAGTGCCGCTTAAAATTTCTGATTCAGTACCACCAAAAATATCCATCACCATAGTTTCATAATAATGCTCAGACCTGCTTATATTTTTGCTTTTTTCTAAATCCCGTGCATCTAAAATAGACTCAAACTGTGATGTTGCTTGTGAGCTATATTCATCGGAAACCATCGCTTTACTAAAAAAAGAAAAAGAGTTCGTATGAGATGATAGTAATTCTTCAAATGATGCTAGTGCGGTAACGTTACTTTCGTATTTAAGGCTGTCTCGTTTTAGATTTGATAGGTTTTGCTGATCAAGTGTGTGCCATCTTTCATATGCAGCTACTCTCTCTGAGCTGCTAAATGTATTACTTGTGTCTAATGCTATCGTCTCAAGTTTTGATTTGGATAAATGTTCAAATTCCCACTTTGCTGTGGCAACCTCATCATTATTTGTTTTTGCATTTGAAGAGAGTACTTCCTTATGTAGAGATAAATTTTGCTGACTTAATTTAGAAATATCAATAGAGCTTTTTGCTTTACTTAATTTCGACGCTAATGAAGAAACTGATGCATGTATTTCTATATCCTTACTTTTTTTTGGGTCAGATTGTGGCTGAGTAAAAGCTTTTCTCGTATTTAACAAACTTTTCTTGATATCAGGTAGATCCATACTATTTACCCTCAAAACGAAAATAGACTCCTTTGATTAAATTTGGAGTCTAAGGAGTTAATTAGTTAGTTGTGTAGTTAAAAGTTATACTTTCTATTCTATTTGGAGTTGAATAATGGAAGGTGCCTGCTGCTTCAACTCTATGAACAATTGATACTTGTATACCTGGTTTGAAGATCTCACCATTAAATACTGTTACCTCTCCAGTAGAGTTTGGAAATTGGTTCGCACTTAACGGGATTATTGTTATATGCTCGATAAAAGCACAATTCAACAATCTCGCCAAATGAATCTGGGTAATTTGCAGAAGTGTAACTAATACTAGGGCGTGTTGACCTTTGTGGATTGAAATTTGTTCAATCTAGGGGCGATTTAATCGCGGCGCGAGGTTTGTAACCTAGCGGGCTAAGTAAAAACCGAGCAACAAAGAGTCAATCGCCCCTAGGAAGAACCCTTTGGGCAGCGCATGTTTGACATTTATACTGCGTTATCGCCTATTTATGGGGAACAACCACACTGCATAGGCGCTGCCTTGCCTAAATACCAAACATACTGCTGCAAAATCAATCACGAAAGGTCAACACGCCCTAGTTATTGTTCCTGTTTTATCAATGTATGGAATATCTCTTAAATCGCCATGCAGTATAGGAAATAGGGACGATGACAAACCACCGGCAGAGCTTAATACTAGCACCCTGCTTGGTTACTTCTCTTTAGTTATACAGAAATCAGCGGCGAATGTTTGACTGCTTAAAAATAGCGAAGACATTAGAAAAGCGGCAATGGATATTTTCTTCATTAAAAATTCCTTATTATATAATTGAAGAGTTCTTCATTTTTGGTTTTGTACCTTTTTAAATTATTTTAATGAGACAACATTGTCAATGTAATAAGAATAAATCATTCAGCCTAGTTAGATAGGGTCATACTATGTATTGGGTATTTGTACATTTAAGTATCCATTTTTAATTGAGCAGTTTTTTTAAATTCAAATGATAGAGCGTCCAACTAAATTTGCAAAACCATTACTAGATTAACTCGCTGAGCTTATGTTTATAAAGCAGAGCACTTCAAATTTTTGAGGGGGTTATCGTATAGAGTGTTTGTCGGCTATGAGGGGGAGCTCGTGTCACCTTCTAGTTGTCATCTAGCTAATTAAAAGTTGAGTGCAGTAAAACATAGGCTTTTACCTTTAGAAAATATCATCTTGTTGCAATTTCATCCTTGGTTTACTTTCTGAGCTGTGTAAAACTAGGAAGGTTAATTTAGAAAATCAGGTGACATGAATGTCGAATATAAAAGCTTGGAAACTTATAAGCCTGTTTTGTTTGATAAGCTTGCTTATGGGCTGCCAATCGAAAGAAGAGCAGTTGCAACAAACAATTCAACAATCTATTGCTAAAGCTGAAATTGAGTTAAATGAACTCGGCAAAGCATTGGATAATGGCTCAATTCGTAATGCGACACTATTGAGTGAATATGCACGTATTATCGCAAATGAAAAACCGGAGTTATCACAGGTTGCATCTGTTATAGCACAAGACGCAACTCAAAAAGGTGCACTTTATGCTGGCCTGACACAGCGTCTTACCGATATAAAAAGCACTTATTTAATCCCTCCTTATGAAGATTCTTTACAAAATTTAGATTTGTTGCGCGATGCCGTCAAACCTACTTTGTTTGCTGATGCATTGACTGATCCGATTAATATGCTTGCTGATATGTCAGGGGGCTCTTTAGCACGAGTTGGAGCAATTAGCCAACAGGCTGAAGGCGTTGGTGAAGGTAATCAGCTAGTCGGCAATCCTAACTACGGCAATTGGCAGACTAACAGTAACGGAATTAGTTTTTGGCAGTGGTACGGCATGTATCGTATTTTAGGTGATGTGTTTGATCGCGTTGAATATGGTAGCTGGAGTAAACGTCGTAAATATAGTTATTACAGTGATTATGGGCGCTCACGCTACTCTAGTCCCAAGCAAATTAAAGCGCAAACTGCGGTTGAAACCCGCACCAGACAATCATATCAACGCCAAGGTAAGCAATTCTCAAGCCCGTATGCTTCTAAAAAGACAGGTGCATCAGGGCTAAGTCGCAGCAGTTATACGCCACCTAAAAGCCGTAGTAGTTATAGCAAAGGCTCTGGAACGGTGAGAAACAGCAATAATAGAACCTCTCGTGGCGTAAGTCGCGGTAAGTAAACGGCTATTTAAAGAATTAGTGTTGGAGTGTAAATAATATGTACGAATTTAATGGAATAACAATGTGGTCACTACAAGCGATAGCGATCGATTTCGCAATTATTATCGCTTTATTTGTGAGTCTAAAATATATCAAAGGCTGGGTCTCAAACTTACACGCGAATGATGAAATTACAGAGCGCGATAACTTTGCGTTTGGAATTAGTTTTGCTGCTGGTTTAGTTGCATTGGCCATTGTTTTAACTGGTGTAAGCAGTGGCTCATTTGCTGCAACGCTACAGCAAGAAGCGCTGCAAATGACGGCTTACGGTTTATTGGCAATTACCCTAATTAAGCTAGGGCACTTTTTTCAGGATAAAGTGGCTTTACGAAAAGTTAGCTTACATGATGAGATAGTAAAAGGTAATGTCACAGCTGCCGTGATTGATTTTGGTCATGTAGTGAGTGTTGCAATTGTCATCCGTTCTGCACTATTTTGGGTCGCAACAGATGGTTGGTATGGACTTCCAATTGTTATTGCTGCATTTGTGATTGGTAGCATTGTACTTTTGTTAGTAAGTCAGTATCGAGTGCAACTGTTTAAGCGTACAAATCGCAGCGGCGATTGTTTGCAGCAGGCTATTGTAGATGGCAATTTGGCTGTTGGGATTCGTTATGCTGGTTTCCTAATCGGTAGCGCACTTGCGATTACTGCTGCAACAGGTATTGCACCGTATGTTGCTGATAATATTAGTGCTAGTTTGCTTTACTGGGCTGTAAGCGCAATGATAAGCCTGCTTGTATTTATAGTGTTACATCTGATCACAATCAAAATTATTCTATCAGGTTGCGATATTTCAGATGAAGTTAACCGTCAGAAAAATGTAGGCGTAGCGGCTATTTCAGCAGCGGTATCGTTTGCTGTTGGTGTTACCATGGCTACATTACTAGGCGCATAAAACTTGTCACATTCTAAGCAAAGCCCAAGTAAGTACGCCTTACTTGGGCATGATTTTTTATTAATTACTGTTATGGCCGTACTTGCCGGGTGTGGCCTTATATATGAATATCTTTTGTCGCATTATGCCGGGCGTGTATTAGGCTCTGTTGAAAGTGCTATTTATGCGATGATTGGCACCATGATTGTTGCTATGGGGATTGGTGCATTTTTAGCGCGCTGGTTTAAAGATGCGTTTACCGCTTTTGCATGGCTAGAGAGTTTGATTGCACTTGTTGGTATGGGTTGTATTTTAGCAATAGCGAGTATCATTGCTGTAAGCTATTCATTACCTCATATTTTTTCTGAGATATTCAATTTACCTGCCGATACCATATTAAATGGTTATGTGTTCCAACAGCTTCAAGATTGGTCTCGATTTTTACCCTATGTGTTTGGCCTATTACTTGGTTTATTGATTGGTATGGAAATACCGTTAATAGCGCGTATTCGTCAGCACGTTTATGGCCGCTTTTTAGAAAATAATGCAGGCACTATCTATGGTGCAGATTATATTGGTGCCGGTATTGGCGCGGCTATTTGGGTGAGTATCATGCTGTCTATGCCGATTATGCAAGCAGCCGCATGGACCGCTTTGTTTAATATTATTGCAGGGCTGGCATTTTTATGGCGTTATCACACCCATGTACGTTTCGCCAAATTATTACTTGTATGCCATATCCTTTTGCTCGTGCTATTTGCTTTTATTTTAGTGCTTGGCAGTAGCTGGATGAAAAATTTAAGTAACGTATTGTATAAAGATAAAGTTATTTATTCTGAAGCGACTAAATATCAGCACTTGGTGCTCACAGAGCGTTTAAGCCTTAATCAGCCAGAGCCTATTACAGATCTTTATTTAAATGGACGTTTACAGTTCTCTAGTGTTGATGAGCAGATTTACCACTCTATGTTAGTTTATCCTGCGATGTTGGCTTCAAACCGTCATGATAATATTTTGATTGTGGGTGGTGGCGACGGTTTAGCATTAAGAGATGCACTAAAATGGCCCGTTAAAAAAGTTACTTTAATTGACTTAGATGGACAGCTACTTGATTTATTTGGTTATCCAAGTGATGAGTTTATTACACCTGCTGAGATCACTGCACGTTTAAGTAAGCTTAATAATAATGCCATGTTAGATCCGCGAGCTAATATCATTGTTGGTGATGCATTCTTAGAAGTCGAGCGGTTGCTCGGTGAAGGGGAGCGCTTTGATACTATAATTATTGATTTACCGGATCCAAACCATCCCGACTTAAATAAAATGTACAGTGATTATTTTTACAATCACGTGCGTCAACTGCTAGCTGCTGATGGGGCCATGGCAGTGCAGTCAACGTCACCGTACCATGCTAAAAACGCATTTTTAAGCATTGGTAAAACAGTGAAAGCAGCTGGATTTAAGCATGTTGAGCAGTATCAGCAAAATATTCCGTCTTTTGGTCAGTGGGGCTGGACGATTGCAACAACCGCAGGGAAACCTGCCAGTGCCAGAATTAGCGATATAAAAACGCTACCTATTGCTTCTAGGTGGATCAGTCAAAAATATTTATTGGCTTCATTTGTGTTTCCAAATCATTATTTTGAACAAATAAATGATATTGAAGTCAATCAATTAGGCACAGGTACTTTGTATGATTATTACCGAAGTGCGTGGCAGGTAGAAAGCGAATTATACAAAAATTAATAAAACATGGTTGACATAATATGTCGTCCGTGCGAATCTTAACTCAGACATAATATGTCAAACGACAAAAAGGCACAGACATGGAATTAAACGAACTTTCAATAAAATTAGCGGCTTTTGAAACTGAAGGCGCTAACTTTGAATCTTTCTTGATTGCCAATCCAGGTGAGCAGGATGTGTTACAAGTCATTGTTGATGGAAATGATGAACTTCCAATTTTTGTTACGCAAACACAAGAGCAGTTATTATGTATTAGCTACTTGTTTGACGAAAATGAAGTTAAAAGTGAATTACGCAACGAATTAAACGAAACATTACTACGTTTAAACGTGCCAATTCCGCTGAGTGCATTTGCTAAAATCGATAACAAATACGCGATTTTTGGTGCACTGTCGGTAAACTCATCATTAGATGATGTTACCCACGAACTAGTAACATTAGCAGATAACGCTATAGATGCACTAGAAGCCGTGACTTTGTATTTAAATGATTAATAGCTAGTTAGTGGAGTTAAGATTATGAGTATTTTGAAAAAATTATTTACAGCAGTACGTGGCGGCGCTCGTGAAGCAGGCGAAGCAATTGTAGATGCAAATGGCATCCGTATTTTTGAGCAAGAAATTGCTGACGCGCAAAATGCTCTTCACCGCGCTAAGAAAAGCCTTACGGAAGTAATGGCTAAAGAAATGCAAACTAAGCGTAAAATTAGCGCTGTAGATGCATCAATCGCTGAACATGAAGCATATGCAGGGCAAGCGCTTGAAAAGGGCAACGAAGCGTTGGCGCTAGAAATTGCAGAAAAAATTGGTGATTTTGAAGCTGAGAAAGCTGAAAACGAACAAGTATTATCGGGTTTTAGTAACCACATTGTTGCCCTTAAGCAGCAAGTTAAAGACGCTGAGAAATCGATCAAAGAAAATCAACGTCAGCTTACTATGGTTAAGACGACTGAAAGCGTTCAACAAGCGACAATGGCTGTTAACAGCACGCTAAATACAAACAGCTCGTCTATGACGTCGGCTCGTCAATCTTTAGAGCGTATTAAGCAACGTCAGCAAGATCGTAGCGACCAGCTTGGTGCAGCTAAACAGCTTGAGTCTGATGTAAACGGCGATGATCTAAAAGCAAAAATGGCTGAAGCAGGCATTGGCGATTCAAGTCCAAAAAGCGCTGATATTTTAGCTCGCATTAAAGCGAAGCAAAATAGCTAATATTTACGTCCATATTTTAAAAAGGTAACCAGGCTTTCGGCCTTGTTGCCTTTTTTGCTTAAAGGCAGTCTCCTATGTTTAATTTTTTTAAATCTAAAAAAGAGCCAGAGCGTCAGCTTAATCATGCCAGCGAACTTAAAAAAGGCGACATGTTTAGCGTTATTGATTCGTTTGCTTACCCTTCGTGGTTAAAAGGCGAAACATTGCGTGTTATTGATATTCAAACGTATCAATATCAGCACAGCAGTGATACTGAATTTGTACTTGAAACAAACAGTGGCCAAGTTGTTTTTTTACAAATTGAGCAAGACGATGGTGAGGAGTGGGCTAACTTCTCAATAAAGATTCAGCGCGATGAAGTTGAAGAGATTTTTGGCTTAGATGAGTTTTCGCGTATTTTTGATGAAGATTCACTGACACAAATTGATGTACAAAATACACCTGAGCGCCACATGCAGTTTTTAGCTAAAAGCTATCAACAAAGTGAGTCGCCTTATGTTTGTTATTTTCATAATAAAGATTACCGTGGTCAAACCTTGCCTCGTTATGAGCAAGAAGGTGGTGAACCATGTGAGATGATCTGTTTAGCATCGCCCGATGAAGGCTTTGGCTTAAATATTGAAATTTGGGATGGCGGTGAAACAGAGGTATCACTTACGCTTACGCGTCCAATGAGTGATATTGTTGATTTGTTTCCTGGAGACGCAAAGTGAGTGATGCAAAGGCTAAATGGCAGCGCCAAGAGCAAGCGGTTAGAGCAACCCAAATGGCCTTTGATTTAAGCAGTGAAGTACAAAAATCGATAAAAAAACAAGCGATTGACCAAGAACTGACACCATCAGATATGATCCGTAAAATTTTGGCTCTTGATGTAAAATCAAAAAAGACGCGGCAGCGATTGTCGTTTAATCTTAATGACGAAGAGATCGCCTTACTTGCAGATCGTTTTGGGGTTGCAGTCGATGATAAGCGCGCAGTAAAACAGCAAGTTGCTGAACTGTTAATTGCACACACAAGTAAGCGCTAAGCTTTGCCTTATTGAATTTAAGCCCTTACACTGAGGGCTTAAATTATTAAAGAATGAGCTGCCGTGAATATACTGTTAATCGCCTACCTACTAATATTTGCTTTATTTGGTACTGCAGCAAGTTATTTTGTACGATTTATTTATGCCTACTGGATAAAAAAACAAATGCCAGTACAGTATATTTTTAAGGCCGGGGTTTGCATCGTGGCGGTTGTAGTGATTTCCTCATTGCTTCCATTAATAACATAGTGAATACCATATTATTTCAGGTCAAAAGACTGGCACCGCTGAGCAATGCATAATGCTTGAATAGGTAAAATCGGTAAGCAATCACTTAATCCGTTCGCTTTATTTTCAGCCGTTTCTTGTGCAGTAATTTGACGTGCTAATTGCTCTGCTTTTTCTTGTGGCGTTTGTAACGTTGAATAGACTACATACCGGCTCGGCCCACCGCAGGCACGTTGCCCGACTTCAAGCACTTTACATTGAAAGCTGGCTGTACAGTTATTTTCTTGGATCAACTCACCCAATGCTTTGTTAGATTTAGATAAATCTACATTATTATTTTTTGAAGAGTCAGCAGTATTAGCACAGCCACTGAGCATCAGCAAACCAGTTGCGGTAGCTAATAATTTAGAATAAGAAAAACGGCTCATACTATTATCCCTTAATAAACACTTGCTGCAGAGCCTTCAAGTTTAACACATTTATTTTCAATGCATTGAGCACTTGGTTCAGTTAGGTGTTGGCAAATACTTATCATACCCGTTTGCGCATTAAATTGGCTTTCTAATGAAGTGACTTGCTTTGCTGATGCGAGCACTTCTTGCTCATCGGCTGATTTAGTCGAATAAGCAACATAGCTACTCGGGCCGCCGCAAGCACGACTGCCAATAGCTAATATTTTACACTGAGTATGGTCATCACACTGTGGATCGCTAATTAAATCTTTTAACTGTTGGTGAGCGATACTAAGACTTTCTTTGCTGGCTACAACGTTTGTTAGTGGGTCTACTTTAGTTGTTTGATTGTCTTTAATAAGGGCTGCGGGAGCTGGGCTTAGTTGAGCGTGCTCTGAAGTGTCAGAGTTTTCAGCTACAGAGTTTGTAGTGTTAGAACCTGATGTACCAGCATCTGAGCATGCAGATAAACATAACGGCAGCAAAACAGCGATAAGAGATAAGCGCATAATAACCTTCACAGTGATGAACAAGTAATCACCATCATACACTTTGCAGATTACACAGCAATAAAAACTATGGCATTCAAAGGTTAAACCCGTCGCTGTGGACGGGTTTAATATTTTTTATAGCCCGCCTTGAGTTAACTTTGCAGGGTTAAGTAAAGTTTCCAGCTCGCTACGTGATAGATCTGTTTCTTGTTCGGCAATATCGAGTATTGGGCGACCTTCTTGGTATGCTTGTTTGGCTATTTTAGCGGCTTTAGCATAGCCAATTACAGGGTTAAGTGCGGTTACTAAGATTGGGTTTTTAGCGAGTGCTTTATCAATATTAGTTTGATTAACTTTAAAAGAGCGGATTGCTTTATCGGCTAAGGCTTGGCTACTATTTGCTAGCAGTTCGATACTTTGCAAAATATTATAGGCGATCACAGGTAGCATGACATTGAGCTCAAAGTTGCCTGATTGGCCTGCAACTGTAATCGTTGCATCGTTGCCAATCACTTGTGCGCTGACCATAACAGCCGCTTCAGGGATCACAGGGTTTACTTTGCCTGGCATAATTGAAGAGCCAGGTTGTAATGCTTCTAACTCTATTTCACCAAGGCCCGCCAACGGGCCGGAATTCATCCAACGTAGGTCGTTAGCTATCTTCATTTGTGCGACGGCAAGTACTTTTAATTGCCCCGATAAAGCAACAATCGCATCTTGCGATCCAATATTATAAAAGAAGTTTTTACTCGGTGTAAAACGTACGCCAACATTGGCGCTGAGGTTTTTACAAAATTGCTCCGCAAAGAGAGGATCAGCATTTATACCAGTGCCAACTGCGGTGCCGCCTTGCGCTAAAGCTGACACGCCGTCTAAGCTGAAGCGAATACCCGCCATCGCAGTATCAACTTGATGTTGCCACGTGCTAAGAGTTTGCGCGAATGTAACTGGCATGGCATCCATCAGGTGGGTACGGCCAGTTTTGACAATGTCACCCACTTCAGATTTTTTACGCTCTAGCGTTTGTGATAACTGATCTAGCGCCGGGAATAACTCATACACCACGTTTATAACACTGCTCACCGCAATGGTTGTGGGGATCACGTCATTAGAGCTTTGGCCCATATTTACATCATCGTTAGGATGAATAACTTCATCACCATAACGACTTGCCAGTGTTGCAATTACTTCATTCGCATTCATGTTGGTACTGGTACCTGAACCAGTTTGAAACACATCAATAGGGAAGTGCTCTAAATGTTGACCATCAATGATCTCTTGGCATGCACGTTCGATTAACAGTGCTTTATTTTTACTTAAATGACCAAGTTCGTTGTTGCTTTGAGCTGCGGCTTGTTTGATGTACGCAAGAGCAGTAATAAACTGTTTTGGCATTACTAAGTCGCTAATGCGAAAGTTATTTACAGCTCGTTGAGTTTGCGCTTGATAAAGTGCTTCTGTAGGGACTTGTAGTTCGCCCATGCTATCTGATTCGGTTCTAAATTCGCTCATAAAAGCTCCTAGAAAGGGTTGAATTCGTGACTGAGAATACGGGCTTCACGCTCTAATATGAGGTATTTCCCGGTACTATTATGGCTTCTATAAAAGCGCTTTAACGCCAGTAAAGGTTTATACAGTTGCTCTAAACATTGCTTACGAATGGCACAATGAATTAAAGAGTCGCACATTTTGTTGAGGATTTCATGAAAAGTACGTCTTAGATAGAGCTCTTGTAATAGCATGCTATTATTTTTTTCGTAATAGCGTGCAGCACTCAAACCAGCTTCAATATAATTTGCAACTAACGCGGGAGCATGTAGCCCCGGACGTTGACAAACACATTTCATTTGCTGTTGATAATAAAGCATAGCTTGATGTTCATGCATAAGAAAACCGATTAACTGTAACGATAATTGTTATCATTACAGTTAATCGGTTTCGGTGCAAGTCACAAATTGTAAATAATGACAGGAGGCGAGTTGTTTAATTATAGCCAAGGATAAATATTTGGTCGGTTTCATGTGTTAATGCCTGATTTTTTTGTGATAGTAAATCAATTACAGTAGCACGTTCATCGCTGCCTAGTTTATCAGTCACTGGTTTTTCACTTGCTGCAACTGCAGCGTCTAGAGCGGTGTAAGGGGATATATACATAGTTTTCTCCATTTAGTTGATTCGATTAAGAGAGTGCATAACCCATACCATGATTAAATCTTTTTTTTACTACATTGAATATTAAAACATTTACTTTAAATATGGTTTTTTTGCGCGACATTATGAAGGATATTTGTTTTACTTGGGGGCATAATTTACCAATATTGGTGCACTGCAATATGATAAAACCTTTCTCACAAGCCTGCGAAAACAATAAGAGCCCAATATTACGTGGCATCATACCCCATTTGGCGCATGCTGAAAGCGTACTCGAAGTTGGCTCTGGTACGGGTCAACATAGCGTGCATTTTGCTGCGAATTTGTCTCATTTACAATGGCACACCAGTGATCGCCTTGTGAATCACAATGGCATTAAACAATGGGTTGATGAAGTGCAGCTGAGTAATTTACACGCCCCCATTGAGTTAGATTTAAATAATCCATGGCCTGTAAGTACCGTTGACGCAATCTATACCGCCAATACTTTGCATATCGTGAGTAAACCATTGGTTGAGCAATTTTTTACTGGCGTGAGCAAGCATCTAGTCGCAAAAGGCATTGTGTGTATTTATGGACCGTTTAAATACAATGGCGCTTTTACTAGTGAAAGTAATCAGCGCTTTGATGAGTTTTTAAAGCAGCAAGATGAGCAAAGCGGCATTCGTGATTTTGAATGGGTACAGCAATTAGCCGTAAAAGCAGGTTTAACGTTTGTTGAAGATATCGCTATGCCTGCCAATAATCAGTTATTAATTTTTAAACGTCTGCTTTAAAAGGTAATAACTCAGCGCACTGTTGGTGATAGATATGTATATGTTGGCGTTCACGTTGTAAGTAATCTGCGATTGCAGGGCGAAAGTTGCTATCTATCACATTATGCACTGAGTGGGTAAATACTGGGGCAAAACCACGGGCTATTTTGTGCTCGCCCTGCGCACCTGAGTGAAAGCAGCTAAGTTGGTGCTTAATACAATACTCAATACCTTGGTAATAACAAAGCTCAAAGTGCAGGCAGTCTACTTCTTCAACGGCTCCCCAATAGCGCCCATATAATGTGTCACTGCTTTTAAAGCTCAGCGTTGCTGCAATGACTTCACCATCATGTATTGCGTGCATGATCACCAGTTGTTCGGCCATTAAGGCATGCAGTAAAATAAAAAAATCATGGTTTAAATAGCCCATGTGGCCAGAGCGCTTTAAATAAGTCCGTTGGTAAAACTCACAAAACTGGCTCATCACCTCTACAGTGACTTGTTCGCCCTGTAACCAGTTAATAGTTATATTTTGCTGTGCTATTTTACTGCGCTCTTTTTTTAAAGCTTTACGCTTACGCGCGGTCAGATGCTGTAAAAAATCATCAAAAGTAGCGTAGTTTTGATTTTGCCATTGAAACTGCACACCAGTACGATGCATGCCTTGATGAGAGGTGAGATGTGATACTTGCTGCTGTGTGCAAAAGTTAATGTGCCAGCCAGACCAACCTTGTTGTTCACACTGCTTTGTTAAAAGCGCAGTAATGTATTGATATACTTGATCTGGTTGCGCATGGTCAATCGCTATACGCTGCCCTTCAATAGGGCTAAATGGAGAGCCCGATAACCATTTAGGGTAATACTCTAGGCCATGCTTTTCATACGCCTGCGCCCACGCCCAGTCAAACACATATTCACCATATGAGTGGCTTTTTAAATAACCGGGGGCCAGTGCCACCAAAATATCATTTTGATAAATAGCTAAATGTTGTGGTTGCCAACCAGTCGTGGCTGATACGCATTGGCTTTGTTCTAATGCAAATAAAAACGCATGGTTCGTAAAGGGATTATCGGTAAAAAATTGCTGCCAAACGCCAGCCTCAATCTCACTAATGCTGGCAAGCCAGCGGTGACTAAATGTGGTCATTATTGATTACCTTGAAAGCCTTCAACCTGCTTTATAAACTGTTTTATATAATGTGCTTGCTCAGTAAAATAAGGGTTATAAGTGAGGCGTTGAAAGGTTGGAAATGCGGCAATGTTTTCAGCAGTACGCTCGCCAATATTAGGTGTTTTGGTTGTTTTACACAGCTTATATAATGCATCGTCATCAAGATAACTACCGCAATTACGATAAACATCAGCTATGCCATAATAAGGGTTGTTTGGTGAGTTAACGACGGCGATATGGGAAATGCCATGAATGTTTTTACAGGTAGAACTTTTGCACTGCGGGTTTAATAGTGTGTAATCATCGGGAAAGTCACGGGTGATTTTTGTTGCATCACCATAATAAACCAAGGTATCTAAACGGTTAGCTGGGCGTGCTTTTACATCGTGTAATGCCGTTAATAACTGCAGCGACGCACGAGTATCTATCGTGGTATCGACATCACTCATCACTGAAAAAATAGGCAAGTTTGGTAATGGCCGTTTTATTAATGTTGATAACGCGATAGAGTGCATTGCATCATCGGCGGCGGTTGCTGCATTAAATGGAAATGACTCATATTTTGCAAAATCAATATCGGCATCTTTATCTATCCAGTTAATGAAGGGAATACGGTCAATCCACTTGGCAAGCCAGCCATTTTTATTATGTGGTTCTGTCGCGGGTGAAAACAGCATAAGCGCTTTTATTTTCGAGTCAACTGGTTGCACTGTTAAGTAATTAAGTAAAAGTGCGGCACTCGTAGAGTAGCCCCCTAAAATCACCTGATCAAAATCTTTAACTGTGCGCTTGATTGCATAAGCTGTTGCTTGCTGCCATTGCTTGGCGTTTATATTACTTAACGCATCAGCGGCAGTGCCGTGACCGGGTAATAATAAGGTTCGAACTGTATAGCCTTGTTGAAAGTAAATTTGGGCTAGATCGTGGTAGGTAAATGGCGAATCAGTGAGCCCGTGTATTAATAACACGGCTTTATGATTGTTATTTTGGCGTAATTCAAATGGCGCTATCAAATCAACAATATTTGGTGTGCTTGTTCGCTGTTGTTGTTTAACTAGGTGTTGATAGGTGTCAGTCAAAATAGGGCAAGGCATAGATGCACGTGGATTTTTAGCTAAAATATATTGATATGCAAACGCTAAATAATCACTAAATGCGAGATCCGTTTGATACGAAAAATCGGTAGCAAGGCGGCTACTTTCAAACCTTAACAGGCCTTGTTGTTTACTTTTCATAATATAACTTAGATCCGCTAACTGATTAATACAGTTAGTTTGAGCGAGAGTAATATTAGAGGTGACAAGTAAAGTAAGGGTTAGCAATATTCCATTAAGGCTCATAAACATCTACATAGTTGGTTAGGCACTCGGTTAGCTTATCGAGTTCGAGAGGTTTTGCAAGGTGTTGATTAAACCCAATGGCTAATGCATGAGCTTTATCTTCAGGCATTACATCTGCTGTTAATGCAATGATTGGCAATTGTTCGGCCGTTTTAATTTTACGAATTAAGCTTGTTGCTTGGTAGCCATCCATAATGGGCATTTGGCAATCCATGAGCACTAAGTCAAAATCATGCTCTTGAACTTTGGCGACAGCAAGCTCACCGTTTTCAACAATTATGGGGGTGATTTTAAGTGCGCTCAGCATTGCTTTTATGACCAATTGATTGACTTGATTATCCTCTGCCACCAATATTCTTAGGGTGCTTAAATCAACCTTTTTCTGAGTTTTTTGCGGTTTTTCTATCGGTGCGCATGTATTCAGTAACACGGTAAAAGTAAATGTAGAGCCCTCTCCTTTAGCACTGCTTAGTGTTATATCGCCAGCCATTAATAAGCTTAATTCCTTTGCAATTGCTAGGCCTAAACCTGTGCCACCAAAGCGTCTTGATGTTGAATTGTCGGCTTGTGTAAATGCATCAAAAAGCTTGCGTTGATCAGCAGGCTCTATACCAATACCAGAATCTTTAATGATGATGGTTATTTGCATACGAGTATCATCAACTTGTTTGGCAAGCGCGCTGACACTCACTTCACCTTCAGCGGTAAATTTTATTGCATTACTGCATAGGTTTAATAATATTTGCTCAATACGCATAGCATCGCCTTCAAACCAGATGTTTGTTGGCAGTTGATTGTTCATAGTCCAGTTTATTTTTTTATTGTGTGCACTTTGTTCAAACATAGTATTAATACGATCAAGTAAGTTATTTAAATCGAATGGGCTTAATTCCAGTGTTAATTTTTGTGATTCAATCTTAGAAATATCCAGCACATCATTGATAAGGCTTAATAGTGATTTAGACGCTAAATTTATTTTCTGAAGGTAGCCATTTAATGTTTTAGCGTCATCATCTTTTTTTGCCAGCGTCGAAAAACCAATAACAGCATTAAGTGGAGTGCGAATTTCGTGACTCATATTGGCGAGAAAGCGACTTTTAGCTTGGTTTGCTAAATCAGATTGCTTTTTAGCGCGTACTAATGAGCGTGTGCGCTCGGTAACTAAACGCGATAATGCAATATGTTGATGGTTGAATAATAATAAAACCAGCAAAATAAGTGTACTCACTACCACTTGTAGAATAAGCAAAAACAACGTTAAGTGATTTGCTTGGTGAGGTATAAACTCATCTTTTATTGCTAGTTGTAAATGCCATACTTGTCCTGAAAAACTAATTTTTATAGTGGTAAAATCATCACCGATTACAGTTGTATTTTTATTTCCTAGATAGAAAGGGGTGTCTGCTTGATCTTCAAATAAAGCAATATTAAACATATTGCTTTGCTCATCATTAATCGCTTGATCAATAATATTTCGAACTAAAAAAACACCTGTTGCATAACCTTTTATTGGATCATCTTGTGTACCTTGCTGATAGACAGGTGAAAAAAGTAAGTAAGCTGGCGCTGGCTCTTTGGTTTGGACGAGGTTTATTATTTGAGTGCCAACGGGCTGATATTTGATATTAGGATCGAGTAGCGTGGCACGACGAGCTGGATTAGAAAATACATTTAGGCCAAGCGCGGAGCGGTTCTCTTCTAAAGGTGCGATATATTTTACAACGACTAAAGGATCGTCTGAAGCAAGGGGCTCACCTTTGACTTTCACGTCAGTTTGATAAATCTCAGCAAGGTCTTTGCGTAAATCATCGACTCTTGCCTGAGGTACTTTTATATTCCAAGACAGGGCTTTAATAAAGGTGTGTTGAGCAAGTAACTCAGCTGCATAGTTATGAAATTCTTGCTGACTTAAATTTGGGGATGCTTGCATTTGGCTTGCTAAGCTTTGTACAGCAATTTGGCTACGGTTTAGATATCTAAATAAACTATTTTCAATTACTTGTGCCTCGCGTTTTGCAATTTGTAAGGCATTTGATTTACTTTCTTGATTGTATAGCTTAGTTGTTGATGCGACCGAAATGAACAGTACGAAACATACAAAAACTGTAGGTAGGGGGGTTACATAGTGTTGTTTAAATTTAGGTTGTAATAGTGCGAGCAAAGCAGGGGTTGTTATAAGAACCCCAAGTGCATCACCTAACCACCAGTAAGTCACATTTTGCCAATGATTAACCATGCTGTATGCCGGATTAAATGCACTAAGTGCAAAAACACCAATATTAGCTGATATAAGGCTTACGGCAATACCAACAACCGCAATAAAATAAATGATTGCTAAGCGAGTTTTTAAATACAGAGGGTGGCCTAACCAGTATCTTAAGATTGCAGCACCAGTGATCCCTTGCAATACAGCCCCGCAGCCAATTAAAAGTACTTCATTAAGGGTGTTGCCGATTAAAGCATTTTCGCCTATTGGGCTATCACCAATACTTAAATTAAATGCAACTGAAGCAATAAATAGAGCAGGAATAAAGCGCCACCACCAAATAAAGCAGCCGACTAAAGCAATACCTGCAGGGATCCAAATCGGAATAACTTGAGATTGAAACGCAAAGTTAGTTAGTAGCTTACCGATAATAAAATAGGCGAGGGCAAAAAGCACATAAAAGCAAAATGAACTGGATGTTGAACGAAATACTTTCACATGTTTCCTTATGAGTCATTATTTACAACAGTTTATTGAGTATAGCGAATTGCGACTGAGCTGCGATGTTTTTTACAAGGGTAATTGTTTTTTACTAAATGTTTGTTTTAACACGACGGTAGATTCAATATTGGCAATGCAATTAATACTACCGAGTTTATGTTTTACAAAACTTTCGTAGCTCTCTAAATCCGCGGCAATGATTTTAAGTAAATAATCGTAGCTCCCAGAAATAACAGAGCATTCAAGTACATGGTTTAGTTTTTCGACTTGCTCTTCAAACATTTGAGCCGCACCCACTGAATTTTGGCTTAATCTTACAAATGCGTAAACTAAAACATTTAGCCCTAACGCTCGCGGGTTTAACGCTGCATGATAGCCACAAATAACATTACTAGATTCAAGCTTTTTAATGCGCCTCAAACAAGGCGTGTCCGATAAGTTAACATGTGTTGCTAGCTCTGACACGGAAGTGCGTCCCTGAGTTTGTAATAACCGAAGTAATTGATGATCTTTTTTATCTAGGTTCATTTTTGTAGTGATTTAGTTTTATTTTTTAATATTATAGAGTGATTTCTGCTAATAGTTTGGTTTTTTATTGGCGGTTTTGTTGATTTGTACTCTATGCTATCTGTTAACATAAATGCAATAATAATTAGGTGTGGAGTTATGTCTGTGAGCAAAAATACTCAAGCATTTGACGAGTGGCTCAGAACCCGCTTTGTGGAAATAAATAATCAGCTAGAAAGCATTTACTGGCAACAAGAAGACAAAGCAAATGTTGAATTTGTAGGTGAGCAATATAAGCATCAGCTAGAAATGGAAGGTAATGCGCATATTCGTAAATTACTGGCTGAGGGTAATACGGATGAAGGTTTTGATAGTGCGTTTGATCTGTTGGGTAATGTTGGTTTATTTATGGGGGCTTGTCGACGACATGAAATCACAGAGCCTTCACGTGAAACGACTTCACCACTAGTCGAAGCATCAGCCTTAGCTATGCATATTGGCGCTTCAATCGGAGTTACCCCTCGTTTTGCTACAGCTCATTTAACAACTCATAATAAAGCCGTCAATGGTCTATATAAACGCTTTACTGATTTACCGGATGAGAAACTGTTTATTGATTACAACACCAAGGGCATTTTAGCGTATAAGCGTGTTGCTGATGCATTATTGAAAATTCAACCATTGGGAATTTCGCACCCATTATGTGCAGATTTACTTAAAGTTGCGAAGCAGGCTTTGCTTGAGGTTATTGAATCAAATAATGCGCTCTATAGTCAATTGGATACCGATAGATTCTTCTTTTGTGTTAGGCCATATTATAAGCCATATCGAGTGGGAAAGGAGGTTTATCGTGGCGCGAATGCAGGGGATTTTGCAGGTATAAATGTAATCGATATGTTGTTGGGATTATGCTTTGCAAATGAGCCTAGCTATTCACAAATGCTGGTGGATAAGTTTTTATATATGATGCCTGAAGATCAGCAAACCTTGCGTGAAAGTATGCGTATGCCGAGCATTATGGATGACTTTTTAGCCGCAGGCAGTGAGCGCGACAGTCAGTGGTTTCAAACCAATGCGCAATTATTTATCCAAGTATGCAAGCTGCATGGCGATACAGCGATAGGCCATCACAATCAGTTGGTGAGTAAGTTTATTGCACAGCCTGCGCAGCAAATGCAGCAACAACATATAAATAAGGTAACGGCGAGTGGCCCCCCATTACATATCTTGCTTGATTCACTCGAGCAATTAAGAGATCGCCGTGCTGCCGCGCAGCGAGATGATATAAAAACCCGTTTTGATGATTTAACACAGCTAAAGCAATGGATGAAAAAGTAAATGTACAAAGATGATTTTAATTTAACATCAGGCTGCTACTTACTAAACCATTCTGTGGGGCGATCATTAAAAAGTAGCCAAGCTGATTTTAATCAACACTTTTTTACCCCTTGGCAGAACACTAATAAAGAACCTTGGCAGCAATGGCTTGGTGTTATTACACGTTTTACACATGCATTAGGATTATTATTTAATTCGCCGAGCGAGCAATTTTGTCCACAAGTTAATCTTTCTAGTGCGCTAACAAAGCTTTTGATGTCGCACCCACGACTGCTTAACAATCATTGTAAAGTGCTTATGGCGCAAAGTGACTTTCCAAGTATGGGGTTTGTAATGCAAAAAGCATTACCGAAAACGGCATCGATTGAATTCATTCCCGAACATTTAGATATCACTGATATTGCAGTTTGGCAGCAGTATTTGACAGCAGATACCGACTTAGTTTTTATAAGCCACGCATACTCAAATACAGGTCAACAGGCACCTGTTGCTAAAATTGCAGAGCTTTGTGTACAGAACAATAGCTTAAGCCTTGTTGACGTTGCGCAATCTGCCGGTGTGCTACCGTTAGATTTGAGTGAAGTAAAGGTCGATTTTATGATTGGCTCAAGTGTTAAATGGCTGTGCTCGGGGCCTGGTGCAGCTTATTTATGGTTGAGTAAGGTCCAGCTTAAAGTGTGTAAGCCACAAGATGTCGGGTGGTTTTCTCATGAAAACCCATTCGAATTCGATATACACCATTTTGAATATCATGCCACGGCACTGCGCTTTTGGGGTGGGACACCGTCAATCGCACCTTTTGTTATTGCAGGGCATAGTATCAATTACTTTGCTAATTTGGGGGTTGAAAATATTCGTGCGCATAATTTGTCCCTGTTGATGCTGTTAAATGCAGAATTAGGGGAGTTTTTAGTTTCTCCAACAGCGCCCGAGAGTTGTAGCGCAACGGCTATATTTGATTTTGGTGCAAAGCAAAGTACGATTATTGATGCTTTATCTAAGGCCGATATTAGTGTTGACGTACGTGCTTATGGTGTAAGAGTTTCGCCGCATATCTATAATGATAACGTTGATATGAAGCGATTTATCACCCTCATAAAGGGGACTTTATTGACCTAGTTGAGCTTTAATGACATTTAAGGCTGCAATTTGCTGTTGAAGCTCATCTATTTTAGGCTGCACTTCTTTTTCAAGAATGATGGTTTGTTGTTCAATCGCATCGGCAATAGACTCTGCTCCTAAGCGGTTTGCCGCTTTTTGAGTCATATAACCTATTTTTATTTTTTGCTCTGAGAGCGCGTTTTGCAATAATTTTATCGCGCGCTCAATTTTTTTAATTTTTCTATCAATTTTTTTACCGCTGATGTAATTTTCGACAGAATCATCACTTTTTTTGTCAGAATCCTTTTTAGCGATTTGTGTTCTATTGGTTTCTGGGATAATGATGATTTCAGCATCTTCGCCGCAAGGTTGTTGGCTAAATGTAGCAACCCCTTTTATTGTGCATTGATAAACTGCTGCGTGCGCAGGCAAAATTAGTAAGCTTAGTAACCCCATTAAACATTTTAAATATACTTTCACGATCTATCCCTCACGCGTTTGCTTCATAGGCACTTACTCTCATCGTTGTTACTTCTTAAAATGGATTGCCATTGTTGCAAAGTAACGTCTTAATATTAAACACCTGTGAAACGCTGAAGTCTGCATCTAGAGGTGGTTTGGGTATATAGTGCCGATCAAGTGTCAGTGTAGCAAGTACTTTAACCGCTCTGTTAGTTAATTAGGCTATTGTATAAAAAGCTCATGTTTACTTTAACTCGCTTATTACAAAGGGGTTTTCTTTAATGAGAAATAAAGTAGAAGATCACGCATGGTATTAGCTTGTTCCGCCATTTGTTTTGCTGCGGCCATGGTTTCTTCAGTAATTGCTGAGCTTTCTTGAATTAAAACGGTGAGGCGTTGAACAACAATGTCAACCTCTTTAATTGCTTGCTGCTGAGTAATTGATGAATTATTAATACATGTAATCATATGATTTACCGCTGCAACTGCGCTTACTATCTGCCCTAATTTGTCGCCGGATGAGTTAGCTAGCATGGTGCCTTGGCTAATTTTTTGGTTGCTATTGCTAATAATACTTTTAATTTGCTTGGCTGAGGATGCACTTCGACCTGCTAGGTTTCTCACTTCGTTTGCGACCACGGCAAATCCTCGGCCATGCTCACCAGCACGTGCTGCTTCAACGGCTGCATTTAGTGCAAGCAAATTGGTTTGAAAAGCAATTTCATCGATTACAGAGACAATTTCATTAATATCTTTACTTGAGTTGTTTACTTCTACAATAGCATTTACTGTTTGTTTCGAGAGCTCACCACCTTCAGTGGCTATTGTGTGAGCATTATCAGCTAAGCTTACCGCTTCACTTGATTGCTTTGCAACGTGAGCGATTTCATCGAGCATATTGCTGCTGCTTGCACTGGCTTCTTCAAGGTTGGATGCTTGCTCCTCGGTGCGTTGGCTTATTTCAATATTACTAGCGGCTATTTCAGAGGCGCTTTGTGATACTTGGTTTGCACAGCTTTGAATACCGGTAATAACGCTCGTTAACTTACCTATAGTATGGTTTACATCTTCTTTGAGTGTTGCAAATACACCTTGATAGTCGCCCTGTACTGGTTGAGCTAAATTCCCCTGTGAAATGGCGCTTAGAACATGAGTGACCTCGCCGATTGCTTGTGCGGTGATCGCTAATGAGCTATTAACATCTTTTTGTAAATGCGCTAACTGTCCTTGCATTTGGCTTGTTAGTTGTTGACTAAAGTCACCACGTCGCATTGCTGCCATTACTTTTGCAAGCTCAGCTATTACAGTGCTTAGATTACTTACTGAATTGTTCACGTCATGCTTTAGGGAATCAAGTTGACCATTCATTTGAGAGTCAATTATTTTATCAAAACAACCTTGGCTAATGGCAGTCATTACGTTAGAAATATCGCTAACTGCTTCGTCTAAATTTAGAATCGAATTATTTATATGTTGCTTTAACGATGATAATTGGCCATTAGCATTACAATTCACGTGTAGCTTAAAGTTACCTTGATTAACGGCGGCCATCACATCACTAATATCTTTAATGATTAGAGCGAGATTATCTACGCTTGCATTAATATCATCTTTAAGCAGCGCAAGTTGCCCCTGCAAAGGTTGCTCAATACGCTGAGAGAAATCCCCTTCATGTAATGCGCTCATTACTTTGCTGATACTTGTAACAGCACCAAATAAGCTATGTACTGAATTATTTACGCTGTCCTTTAGTTGCGCCAATGAGCCTTTCGCCATTACAGTGACTTGTTGTTTAAAGTTACCTTGCTCTATATGACTCATTACATCGACTATTTCATTTATAGTTCCATTTATAGATTGCATAGAGCCATTTATATTGTGTTTTAACGTGGCCAGCTCTCCCTGCATAGGGGTGCTAATTACGGTATTAAAATTACCTTTGCTCATTTCATCAATAACCTGATTTAGCTCAGTCATTGCGCTTTCTAAAGAATCAGCACATTCATTAGTCGCTTGCTTTAAAGAGTTAAGTTCACCTTTACAAGAAACATCTATGCGGTGTTGGAATTCACCGACCGCCATCTTGTTCATTACTGAGTTGGTCTGTGAAATTGCGCCTTGCAAGGCATCTAAAAGAGAATTAAAAGCTTGAGCTGAGATACCTATTTCATCTTGGGAGAGTACAGGCGCGCGAACAGAAAAGTCACCTTGGCGCTCTACGTGGTGCATTGTATCGACCAATAGCTGTACGGGTCGTGTCAGGGAGCGAGAAAATAAAACTGCAACCACGGTAATCGCAATTACTGACAGTACCAAAATACTGAGGAGTAAAATTGTTAATTGGGCTACAGCAGCAAATGCTTCTTGCTTATCCATTTCAGCAAGCAATGCCCATTGGACACCTAGAACATTAATAGGCTGATAAGATGACAGCACTAAGGAGCCATTATAATCAGTTATGACTTGTTGGCCACTTGCTCCAGCTAAAGCAAGTTTTGTAGCCTCTGTTTTGACTGCCCCCTGAACGGGGCGGCGAAATGAGTTAACGACAGAGTGCTTAGCTGCATCGAGATAAGAATCTGATCGCATTAAAAAATCAGGCCCGACTAAGTAAGTTTCACCGCTTTCGCCTAAGCCCGCGCGTTCCGTCATTATGGTATTTAAAGCATCAATAGATAGCTGGAAAATTAATGTACTAGTATGTACGCCTTGCTCATAAATTGGGGTCGCTATAAAACTTGCTGGTGCATCATAAGACGGGGAGTACTGCTGGTAATCAACAAAGGCTATTTCATCTTGCGCAATTGTTTTCGCTTTTTTAAAGACCAAGGCAAGGTTGCTATTAGCAAAAGGCCCATGTTGTAAGGATGTGGCAAAATCGACTTCCTTGTATACCGAGTAAACGACTTCAGCAGAATTGTTATCAACGATAAATACATCATAAAAATCAAATTTTTGAGCAAAATTATATAAAAAACCATGGTATTTAGCATGTGTAAGGCTGTATTCATTTGGGGTTGTAGCGTGTTGCAGCTTTGCTTTCTCTCCAAGGGGGTGAGGGTTGTCAGCTAAGTACTGATATTGCCAAAATCGTGCAGCAGGAGAGAGTTGAGTAAAAAGTTGTGTTGGCGCTGCCATCCCTTCGTTTTCAGCGCTGTACTTAGTTGAAAATTGATTTTGGTAATAGCTAACAAGCTTTTTTTCTTCAATTTTATTAAGATTATTTGCCTGAAGAGGATGTTTAAATGCTTCACTAAATTCATGTGCGGCGCGATGAAGCAATGGGCTTTGTGATAAAAATAAGAGCTGTGCTTTTATGTCTTTAAAGTGGCGTTCAATAGCGCTTTTTTTTATTTCACTAACGGCTTCAAGTTGTGCGTAGGTTTGTTTATTTAATGCGTTAGAAGAACTATACAGAGCGATACTTATTACCACCGCCAATGGAATTAAGGCAACCAATAAAAAGCCGGCAATAAGTTTTTTAGTTAACCCAAGCCGATGGATGAAACCGCTTACTAACTCAATAGCATTCGTCATATAAACATCCTTATATAAGCAATAAATACGCTTGATAAAATAATAGTATAGAGTGTAGAACAGCATATTTGAAAAGCGAATTAGGCAACGAAAATAAGCTTATTTACAGACTTATAGGATCATTTATTAAAACGCGACAGGGTATTCGATGATTCAAAACTGGATTGTCTGTTAAACTCGGTTTTTTATTATCAAAATAGTTAGTTTGCTATGACATACTCAATCACCCCCGTTGTATTGGCTGGTGGAATTGGATCACGATTGTGGCCATTATCACGTAGCGCGATGCCAAAACAGTTTTTACCTTTATTGGGCGATGAATCACTCTTACAAAGCACATTAATACGCGTAGCAAACAACGGTTTTAATCCTCCAATATTAGTGTGTAATGAACAGCACCGCTTTATTGCAAGCAGCCAGTGCGAACAGTTACAGGTGCAACCTAAGGCTATCTTGCTCGAGCCTGAGGGGAGAAATACAGCTCCAGCTATTGCACTTGCCGCACAATTTGCCTTACAGCATGGGATCAATACACCATTATTGGTGATGCCGGCCGATCATCATATTAGTAACTTTGAATTACTCGTTGAGCAGTTACCTGATGCACTGAAACTTGCCGAACAAGGTAAATTAATTACCTTTTCAATAAAACCAGATTCAGCACATTGTGGCTATGGTTATATCAAACAAGGCGCAAAAATAGCGGGTACAAATTGCTATGAGGTTGATGAATTTAAAGAAAAACCCAGCTCTTTATTAGCGCAGCAATACCTTGCTTGCGCGCAGTACAGTTGGAACAGCGGGATGTTTCTGTTTACGCCAAGTGCATATCTTGCTGAGCTAGAGCGCTTTGCGCCAAAAATAGCGAGCTGTATTGTGCAAGCCGCTAACTTTACAGGTGATTTAGGTTTTACCCGCGCAGATAGCGATGCTTTAAAAAACTGCCCAAGTGATTCTATCGATTATGCCATTTTAGAGCGCAGTGCTAATGTGGCGGTACTGCCGCTAGCTCTTGATTGGAATGATGTTGGTGGCTTTAATGCGTTGTGGCAAAGTGCTGATAAAGATGAGCAAGGTAATAATACAAGTACAGATGATGTAGTTTCAAATAGCAGTAACAACTTACTTAGTAGTGAAGATGGTCATACTATTGCTGCGCTGGGAGTGAGTGATCTTGCGATTATTCATACGCACGATGCCACATTAGTTGCCGATAGAAATCAGTTAGGGCTGTTGCCTGAATTATTAAAGCTACTAGCGGTTAAGCATGGTGATAAACTGATTCACCATCAAGCAGTATATCGACCGTGGGGCAGTTATCAGGTATTGGTAGCAGGAACTGGATTTAAAGTAAAAAAAATCATCGTAACCCCTGGCGCCAAGCTTTCAACCCAACGCCATCAGCACCGAGCTGAACATTGGGTGGTAGTATCTGGCATTGCTGATGTAGGCATTGATGGCAAATCGTGTGTTTTAACAGCCGATCAATCCTGTTATATAGCAGCCGGTCAAATCCATAGCTTAGCGAATACTCAAAGTGAGCCGCTAACACTGATAGAAGTTCAAACCGGTGCGATACTTGATGAGAATGACATCGAACGGTTCGAAGATGTATACGGTCGATATTAACAGAGATGATTTTACTAAATTAAACCGATAACAAGGCCAACAACAAGTATTACCCAGAAAATTGCGGTATCTCTGAAATGGTTGAGCAGCCAAAAATAAAGTAATGCTAATGCACCTGAGATAGCTGTTGCAACAATAGCTATTATGAACCCTAAGCCAGACATAAGATTAACTAACAATACGAGGCCAGTGTAAATTCCTGCACACAAATTAGGTCGTTCAGTGGTGATTAGTAACCTTAATAAAGCAACTAAAATCAAAACTTTAAAAATTAGCATGAGTTCTACTCTTTAATTATCCAATGTAGTACCTATTACATCAAGTTAATATAAATTGAGCAATCAATTTGTCATTGGCGTACTACAACACGTTATACTGCTAACTACTCTAATCCAACTGACTTCGAACATACTTTAAATACTGCTCTAAGCTGTTTTGCCATAGCACCAATGCTTCGGTGAGGGATTCTTTTAGAGGTTTACTATCGAGTAGTCGCCGTTCTATTTTTTTCAGCTCCATACCATAGCGGTTAAAACCCAATTGCAATGCGGTGCTGGCTTGGCGATGCAATACTTTGATGCATTGTTCTTTATCTTCATCGAGCAATTGCTGGGCGCGGATTAACTTGTTGCGTGCGGATAAAACAAACTCATTATAGATAGATGATACTTCATCGTCGGTGAATGAACCTTGGAGTGTTTTTGCGGCCGTTTCGTCATACAGAACATCACTGAGTTCTACGGCAATGCTGGGGGCTTGGCTAGTTTGCGAATCACTCAGCGCTTGGCGTAATTTTTGTTGTTTTATTGGCTTGCCGACAATATCTTTTATACCTAAAGAAAAGTATTCTTTTATTTCGTCAGGGCTTAAGCTTGCAGTAAATGCGAGTACGGGGGTTCGTTGGTTTTTATGCTCAATTCTTTTGAGTGTTTTTAGTACTTCTTGTCCTGTGAGATCTGGCAAGTTCATATCGAGCAATACAACATCAAAATGATGCTTTTGCATTAAATCAATGGCACTTTTACCATCACGCGCGAGTTTTATTTTATGCTCATCGTCAGCCATAAACTCAATGGCTATTTTTTGGTTGAGATCTAAGTCTTCAACTAATAGCACGTCTAGGCCTGTGAGGTAGTCTTTACATTGGTGACGCTGTTCCACTAAACTGAGCTCCCCTAGCGCTAAGTTAATATCAAAGCTAAATGAACTGCCTTTTTCAAGCTCACTGATAATATCTAATTGGGAGCTTAACTTATCGAGTAAGCGACTGGTTATTGCAAGACCAAGGCCTGTTCCGCCCTTTTCCTTGCCGGCACTGCTTTGCACATAGGGCTCTGTTAGATATTCAATTTCGTCATCTTCGATACCCGGTCCAGAGTCAATGACGCTAATGCGAATGTGATGTTCAAGCTGACGTTCTTCGAGCAATTCTGCGCGAATTTTAACGGTACCATGATCAGTAAATTTAATGGCATTACCGACTAAATTTATGATGATTTGTCGCAGTTTTTGCTGATCGCAGTAATAGCACGCTTGTTCGGGAAGGTCATAAATCAACTCAAAGTGTAAGCGCTTTTGTTCTGCTAGAGGACTTAACAGCAAACATAAATTATGTAACCACGTTTTAAACTCTACATCTTCTTCATACAGGGCTTCATCGTGTTGATCTAGGCTGGCGTAGTCGAGCACTTTATCAACCAGTAAATTGAGCGATTCGGCCGAGTTAATAATAGCTTCGCAGTAGGGCTTATCTCGAGGGTCGCTGGATTGGTTCATGATCAACTGCGCACTGCCTAAAATACCATTGAGTGGGGTACGAATTTCATGACTAATAGTGGATAAAAATAGCCCGCGAATTTCTAAATCTTTTTGTGCTTTTAAAGTTAGTTGATTCAGGTTTTGCTCGCGGCGTTCATTACAAAGTAATGCCATGCCAGTGGCATAAAACATCGGTGCAATAACGCCATTTACAAGTAGTGTAATACTAAACCAGTTCTCTTTTAATGGGTTAAAGCTATTCATATCTTCCATTAAAAAGGCACGGCCTGCGAAAATACAGCAAACAATGGTGAGAATTAAAATATAGACAATGCTGCCATTTGGGTATGGTTTGCGGGCAAAACGAAAAAATAGATAAAGTAAAAAAATGGCTTCGCTGATGTGTTGTAAGTCGGAGGCTAAAATACGAATACGCAAACTGGGATCAACAACACTTGAGTAGACCAATATTGCGCTGCACACAATCGTTGCAGCAACAAATAAACGGAAGATTTTGCCCTTATAACCTAAAAATTGGCTAATGGCTAAACCATGTATAATTGACGCACTAAATAATAAACTATTAGCCAAAGTCGCGGTAAGGACACTGTCGATATTGCCATGTAGTGCAAAACTCATTAGTGCGGTAAATAATACCAATGGGTAAAATATATAAAGTACGGTGCCAGGAGTGTGCTTATTAGCACGCCACGTTAAAAAATTAAGCAGTGTCATAACTGCCATCATGGCAGCGCTGGCAAAATAGAGTGTTAGGGAATCGAGCATGGCTATTCCAAGCAAATCACAGAGACGGCTTCAGAATAATGGCAATTGCCGATGTTAGCAAATAGCACGTTGTTTAATAAACACAAAAACAGGTGCCGTAGCACCTGTTTTTAATTCGAGTATGATATTGCTGTATTAGCGAATTTCGTCAGGAATATTTTGTTGAGCCCATGAAAGAAGCTCTATACGGTTACGGCATTTGGTTTTTCTAAATGCACTGTATAAATGCGTTTTTACCGTATGTGGGCTGATACTGAGTGACTCAGCAATTTCTTTATTTTTAGAGCCATTGCTCATTAATGAGATGATGGCTTTTTCACGCTTGGTTAATTTTACAGGCTCAATATCACCGTCTGTTAGTTTATGTAAAGCGTCTTTATTGAACTGCAGCATGCGGTTTAAGGCGTTACACATTATATCGCGGCGATACCAAAGCTGGTCTTCAAGTAGTAAACGAATTCCCTTCATTAATACATCTGCATTATCCGTGGTGTAAAACACGCCACGGATGCCGCTCAATAGCGCGCGGTTAGCTAACTCAGGGTTCTCATCTAAATTGAATAACACGATATCGCATTTTATACGTAGGTTTACTAATTGTTCTTTTAATTTCCCCCACGCATCTTGGCTTGATGTTTCAATAAATAATAAGCGGGTACCCTCAGGAATGTCTAAAATATTAGTTCCTGTAGTAACATTGAGCCCTTGGGTTTTTAATAAAGGCTCTAATACATTAATACCAATTGTATTGATTGGCTCTAGATCTAGTAACAAAAAGGCTGAACTACTCATACTTACTTACTCTTGAATAAAGTTGACTAATTAATCCTAACACGCAATCCGCGCCTTTCGTATTAGAAATTTCCTATTAATAGGCAGGAAAAATACAATTTTACTAGCTTCAAGGTATTAGTTGTTAAAAATTAGCCATACTTTTTTCGATTATCTATTTGAATATAAAAACATTTATAACATTTAATTAAAGTTGTGCGTGTTTATAAAGGTTTAGAGTAAAAATTACTATACCAATTCTTTCTTCTTATCTTGGTATGGTGGCCATCCCATACTTTTTCCGGCGAGCATATGTAAATGAATATGATAAACAGTTTGCCCACCATGTTGATTACAGTTCATTACTACTCTGAACCCATCTTCGCTAAAACCTTGTTGTTTAGCTAGTTTTGCTGCAACCACGTATAGATGGCCGACTAAAGGAGCATCTTGCTCAGTAATGTCATTAATTGTTGCAATCGCTTTTTTTGGGATAATTAGTACATGAAAAGGCGCTTGAGGATTAATGTCTTTAAATGCTAGAGCGAGATCGTCTTCGTAAACAATGTCTGCGGGAATTTCGCGATTAATAATTTTTGTAAATATAGTTTCTTGGCTCACGGTTGAGATCCTTTATTAACGTGGAGTAAAGTGCACTAATGACAAACTTTGTTTGCAGTGTCAAACTCAAATCAAACAACAAGGAGTTCATATGCGTAAATTAATAGTATTAGGTGGTGTCGTATCGTTATTACTCAGTGCAGCTAGTTTTGCTGAGACAGTTTATTTTCCGGAGGAAATTATTCCTTTGCAGGTCGGGGATAAAAAAATTGAACAGTCATTTTTTAATCGTATAGATGAATTAGATTTAGCCCCAGGACAGTATCAATTCAAGCTTAAATATTCAGATCTTTATGAGTTAAGTTACGATGAGCATGAAGTGATTGACTCTGAACCATTTTGGGTAAACGTGACCATCGCATCAGGCACTGATTATGATGTCGTATTTAATCGTGCTGAAAATGCAGTTGCAGCCAAAGTATTCGCCGAGGCTCCACAAGTTAGTTTGCAAGCTAAGGGGGCATCACTGGGGATCCCATTAGATCTCATTGCCGCTGAGGATATTACTGGTACTAAGGGTCAGAAAAAGGCGCCACCAACGGGCCATAGAACTGTTACTACCACAAATAATGCACCAGTCTCTCGTACTGCGCCAATAAATGAGGGCGTACCCAATGCAGCAGCGATGCTTGATTTTTGGTGGCAGCAAGCCAGTGAGCAAGAACGACAAGCATTCATCAAAAAAATCACAAAGTAAGAACCAAAAAGCCTATTTAAAAACAAAAAAGGGCGATTTATCGCCCTTTCTTTTGATGCTTACTTAACAAATAATGCGTCAATAGTACCTTGTGCAAGAGGGTGGTAACCTGGGCGTGCATTTAAGTACACCTTGTTTGCCCACTCACGTTTACCATGTGTAACAAGTGCTTTGTACAGCGGTACAATTAGTTTACGACGACCAATGCCTGATAAATGATTATCAAGCGCCGGATAGATTGCTTGATAACCATTTCCTACTGCAAGCATATACCATGCAAAAGCACGCTCTGCGTTGGTTGACTGCGTAAGATTAAATTCTGCATCTAACTCGGTCATTTTTTCAATGCTTAAATCGCGTGGTAGATTATTTAAAAAGTGTAACCACTCATGCACAGTCCAATTGTTTGTCGGTAGTTGCGCTGCGGTTGTGCTGCCTGTTAACCACGTTTGTGTTGCGTTATCTACTTTATCAAAGGCATCTGATGTTGGGTTTGGCGCGTCTGCGGGTAAACCTGGCTCAAAAATCCATTCGTTTACTTTATCCATGCTGACAACACCAGGATACTTTTCAATTAAGTTTGCTTTGATATAAGTTACAAACTCAGCTGTTGTGAGTGACTTAAATGAGAATTCGTTAAAGTAGGTCTTAACGAATGGGTCAAACTTATCGCGACCATATTTATTTTCAAGGTAAATTAAGAACAGCTGGCCTTTAGTGTATGGTACTGAGCTAAATGCATCATCTGGATCACGGCCATTAAGTTTTAAGTTAAGACGGGTATCTGGTGCATCAATCGTTTTAAGTTGCGCGCGAAGGCCTGCTGCGTCGAGTGCTTGTTCCATTACGGCGCGGTCGCGACCAAAAACTTCTTCCATAATGCGATTTTCAACGTATGAGGTAAAGCCTTCGTTTAACCATAAATCTTCCCACGTGGCATTCGTCACTAAGTTACCAGACCAAGAATGAGCGAGTTCATGTGCTATCAGGTTAACTAAGCTTTTATCACCAGCAACAACCGTTGGCGTGATGAATGATAGACGTGGATTTTCCATGCCACCGAATGGAAAACTTGGCGGTAGCATTAATAAGTCATAACGACCCCATGCATATTCACCGTACATTGCATTGGTTTTGTCGATCATTGCTTGGGTATCGTTAAACTCAGCAACCGATGCATCCAAAATAGTTGGCTCAGCAAAAATACCGGTTTGCTTAGACATAGCTTTAAATTCTAAATTACCAGCACCAATTGCAATTAAGTAAGGTGAGATGGCTTGAGGCATATCAAAAATGTAGTCACCGTCTTTATAAAGCGCATCTTTATTGTCGGCACTCATTACTGCACGCACATCTTTTGGCGTATGAATACGCGCAGAGTAAGTAACACGCATTGCTGGTGTATCTTGTACTGGGATCCAGCTGCGGGCATGAATTGCCTGTGATTGGCTGTACATAAATGGATGCGTTTTGCTGGCCGTTTGCTCAGGTGTTAACCATTGTAAACCAGATGCCTCAGGGCGACTATTGTAATAAATACGAGCTTTTTGCGCTTGGCTTTTAAATGTAATGGTCAGTTTTGAGCCCTTAACATCATCGCGCTTAGCGAGTGTGTAAGAGGCTTTATGCCAGCCGCCGTTTTGATCTTGATACATTATTTTATCAATATCTAAGTCGCGCGTATCAAGTACGAGCGTTTTGCTGCTGTTATCTTGCCATTGTAATGTGTGCTCAACAAACCCTTCTAATTGCTTATCAGCAAAGTCGACATCTAAGTCGAGGTGTAGGTGAGTGGTAATAACATCATTAAGGTTTGCGTAAGTGTGTTCGTCAACAGCATTCGCCGTGGCGTGTGAGCAAGCGCCCGCCATGGCAAGGCTTAAAAAAATAGGTGTGAGTTTCATATTGGCCTTGAACGGAAATAATAAGTGCAGGTTTTATATCATGATTGACCATCAGGGTTGAACAATTTTTACAATCAGGTGGCTTGCATAAACGATGATGAGTTACACTAGTATGATTAGTTATTGGTAACCTTTGAGGCTTTTGTGGCTCAGTCCCTGCAACCTTTTCATACGTTTTCTTTACCGAGTCAGTGCCCACAAATAAGTGTAATCACCGACAACAGACAATTGCAGCAGCAATCGTTTAGCCTGCCTTTTTGTATATTGGGAGAGGGCAGTAATACGGTTTTTTTAAATGACTACCAAGGTGTGGTTATTAAAATGGCTACCACAGGTATCACAGTAACGCAGCGTGTGCATGATTACTTGCTTGAGATTGCTGCAGGTGAAAACTGGCATCAATTGGTTGCTTATACACTCAAGCAAGGTATGCCTGGGCTTGAAAATCTCGCGCTGATCCCCGGTACTGTCGGGGCTGCTCCCGTGCAAAACATTGGTGCGTATGGTGTTGAGCTGGCAAAGTTTGTTGAATATGTTGAGTATTTTGATATTGCCAGTAAGCAGTTTATTCGCTTATCTGCCGAGCAGTGTGAGTTTGGTTACCGTGACTCTATTTTTAAGCACGGATTAAAAAATAAAGCGGTAATTACTAAAGTGGCATTCGCTTTGCCTAAGTTGTGGCAACCAGAGTTAAGCTATGGTCCTTTGCTGCAGCTTGAACAAGTCACACCGCAAGCGGTTTTTGAACAAGTTATTAAAACACGCAACAGCAAATTACCCGATCCTTACGTGCTTGCTAATGCAGGGAGCTTCTTTAAAAACCCAATCATAGCAAACGCGCTACTCAATGAGTTGCTCCTAGTGTACCCGCAGTTGCCCCATTATTATTACGATGGCGAACATCATAAAGTGGCCGCTGGTTGGTTAATAGAGCAGGCTGGCTTAAAAGGTCACCGCATAGCGGGTATTGAGGTACATCAACAACAAGCACTGGTACTTGTTAATCATGGTAATAGTCGAGGGAGCGACCTTGTGACTATGGTTAAATACATCCAACAGCAAGTTTGGCAGCGTTATCAAATAAAATTACAACACGAAGTACGGTTAATAAATGGCGATGCTGAGTACCTTATAAATTTAGAGGAGCCAGCATGAAGGCGCCAGATGGTAATAAGCTCGCAATTTTGAATGCCCTCAACCAAGGAGGCTTTATTTCGGGGCAATTATTAGGTGAACAACTGGGTATTAGCCGGGCTGCAGTCAGTAAGCACATTCAAAGCTTACAAGAGATGGGGTTAGATATTTTTAAAGTTAGCGGTAAGGGCTACAGTTTGAATAATACGGTTGGCTTACTTGATCAAAATAAAATAGCGCAGTGTTACCAAGCACTTGGATCTCGTGGCGCGCAAGTTGAAGTACATCCTATTATCGATTCAACCAACAGTGAACTGATGCGTCGTATTGCAGCAAAACAAACACTAGACTCCGGCACTGTAATTGTGGCTGAAATGCAGCAGGCAGGGCGCGGGCGTCGTGGGCGAGTATGGCAATCACCATTTGGTGCAAACCTGTATTACAGTTATTTCTGGCGGTTAGATGACGGCCTACAAGCCGCAATGGGCATGTCTATCGCTGTTGGTTTGGCTGTTTACGATACATTAAAAGCACTGTACCAGTTAGATATTGAGCTCAAGTGGCCCAATGATATTTACCTTAATAAAGAAAAGCTAGCAGGTGTTTTAGTTGAGCTCGATGGTCAACCACAAGGGCCGTGTCAGCTAGTAATCGGCATTGGTATTAACTTGCAAATGCCTGAGAGTTTTAGTCAGCAAATCGACCAAGCGTGGACAGATTTGAATCAACACTGTGAGCAAATAGATAAAAATCAGCTGGTGGCGCATTTGACCTATCACCTTGAGCTGCGTTTAGCACAGTACAGCCAAACGGGGCTGCATGACATGTACCAACAATGGAATTTACTCAACGCCTTTGCTGGGCAGTGTGTGGAACTAAATACCGGGCATCGTAGCTGGCGTGGTATTTGTGAAGGCATTGATGCTAACGGTGGTATTCGTATTCGCCAAGATGGCGAGGTTAAAAGTTATTACGGTGGTGAAATTTCGTTACGCAAGGCGCAGCTATGAGATTACTGATTGATGTAGGTAATACAGCACTTAAAGCGACGTTATATCAGCAAGGCGAAATTAAACCGTGTGATGTAAATACGCTGCCTTGGCCGCAAATTAACGAGCTTATTTATGCCTGTGTTGGGAAAAGTGACCAGCTGCACGCCTTACTTGCGCAAGCTAATTTGCATAACGTGCCATGTTTTGAGGCTAAAGTAAGTAAAGAGCTCGGCGGTTTGCAATGCGCGTATCAACACTATGATAATTTAGGGATCGACCGCTGGCTTGCACTTATTGCCGTATTTGCATTATGGCCACAGCAAAATTGCATAGTGGTAGACACCGGCACAGCCACAACAATTGACGTACTTACAGCACAAGGACAGCACCTAGGTGGTTGGATTTTACCTGGCCTTGATTTAATGACTCGCTCATTAACACAAAATACTCAGCGGGTATTCGATGATCAACATACCGAATTTAGTAATCAATTAGGCGTAAACACACCAAACGGTTTAAAAAATGGCGCATTAGTGGCCACTATTGGTGCAGTTGAACAAGCTAAATTGCACTTAAGTGGTAAAAAACCACAATTAATTTTTGCTGGTGGTTATGCCAAGTTATTACAAGCGCAGTTTTCGGGCGCTGTTTTTGACTCGCAATTAGTCATGAAAGGCCTGAACCAGTGGTATTTATTGAATAATAAATAGAGAAAACATGGTTTTTGCCTGATTTGTGAGCATTTAACACATAAATTCATATTTTTTTTAATTTTACTGTTGCATCAACTCGCACCTTACTCTAATATCTCGCCCCGTACTAAAGCAGTGCCGACTTAGCTCAGCTGGTAGAGCAACTGACTTGTAATCAGTAGGTCAACCGTTCGACTCGGTTAGTCGGCACCACTTCTCTTATGAGTCGTGTTTAGTCAAGAATTATCGTGGAGGGGTTCCCGAGCGGCCAAAGGGATCAGACTGTAAATCTGACGGCTCAGCCTTCGCTGGTTCGAATCCAGCTCCCTCCACCACTTTATTCTTGACGGTTAGAGGTAGTTTAAGAACAGGTTCCTAACGCGGGCATCGTATAATGGCTATTACCTCAGCCTTCCAAGCTGATGATGCGGGTTCGATTCCCGCTGCCCGCTCCAGTTTCTGGTGTTGCTGATATAGCTCAGTTGGTAGAGCGCACCCTTGGTAAGGGTGAGGTCGGCAGTTCGACTCTGCCTATCAGCACCAGTCTAAGAATCTTCTTGAATACTTCCTTTATCTGTCAGAAAAAACTATTTGAAATTTGAAAAATTTAACTTAATCTACCTACTGGTGGATTATTTTCATATGTAATCTAGATACACAAAACTGATAGGTTCCGTCATGGCAAAAGAAAAGTTTGAACGCGTAAAACCGCACGTAAACGTTGGTACAATCGGCCACGTTGACCACGGTAAAACTACCCTAACTGCAGCAATCACTAACGTACTTGCAAAAGTATACGGTGGTGTAGCTAAAGACTTCGCATCAATCGATAACGCTCCAGAAGAGCGTGAGCGCGGTATCACAATTTCAACGTCTCACGTTGAATATGATACTCCTTCACGTCACTACGCACACGTAGATTGTCCTGGTCACGCCGATTATGTTAAAAACATGATCACGGGTGCTGCTCAAATGGACGGCGCTATCTTAGTAGTTGCGGCTACTGACGGTCCTATGCCACAAACACGTGAGCACATCCTACTTTCTCGCCAAGTTGGCGTTCCTTACATCATCGTGTTCATGAACAAATGTGACATGGTTGATGATGAAGAGCTACTTGAGCTAGTAGAAATGGAAGTTCGTGAACTTCTTTCTGAATACGATTTCCCTGGTGATGACTTACCACTAATCGCGGGTTCTGCGCTTAAAGCGTTAGAAGGCGAGAAAGAGTGGGAAGATAAGATCGTTGAGCTTGCAGAAGCACTTGATACTTACATCCCAGAGCCAGAGCGTGATATCGATAAGCCATTCATCATGCCTATCGAAGACGTTTTCTCAATCCAAGGTCGTGGTACTGTTGTAACTGGTCGTGTTGAAGCTGGTATCATCCGCATCAATGACGAAGTAGAAATTGTTGGTATCAATGATACAACTCGTTCTACTTGTACTGGTGTTGAAATGTTCCGTAAGC